>NZ_JALAAC010000009.1:0-154782 GCF_037546855.1 Vibrio sp. 1-Bac 57
CTTCCCTCTCAACCTACGAAATTAACACCTCATCACCACTAAGTTCACTTTTTAATACAAAAAAGCATCCTGTTGTAAACTACTTAAGCGCATCAATAAACTGTTCTGTAACTCACTTATAGGACAATAAAACTCACACTGATTTAATTCCACTAACTGCTCAAGTAACCATTGTTCAACCATTTGAATATTCGTCAGATATTCATAGCCAAAGAGTAAAGCGACAGCCCTTTCTTGTTCTTGAATATTTAAGTTTCGACAAAGTATTCGCGCATACTCATAAGTAGACTTTAACAATGCTTTAGTTTTAGCAATTCGCTCCGTCTGTAAATAAGCCAACTTCGCTTCACGATGAAGTATTTCATTATCAATTTGTTGTACTATTGGATGATCTTGGACACTAAGCATTGTCTTCTCCTTGTGTTTCAATATAACGGTCAAAAGCACTACCATCTTGGCGAGTAAGATTCGGCACATAACGCGAATAGACACGAAATAGCATTGTTGTGGTGCTATGGCCCATTTGTTGAGCGATCCACTCTGGTGATTCACCTGCGGCTAATAGTAGAGTCGCAAAAGTGTGACGAGTTTGATAAGGGTTACGATACTTAAACTTCAAACGTTGAAGCATTGGTTCCCAAATAACGCGACTGATGGTCTGATAATTGAAGTGTTTACCATCTTTTTTACAGAAGACAAATGGCCCTAAGTGCTTGGTCATTTTCATCTGTATTTTTAATGCCTCTACAACGCGGTCAGTTAATTGAATGGCACGATTGGACCCATCTGTTTTGGCTTCTGTCATCACTCCTTTTACAAGGCTTTGATCAATGTAGATTTGCTTTTTATCGAAATCGACTTTGTCCCAATGAAGTCCATCTATTTCCCCCGTTCGTAACCCAGTGAAGAACCGCACTGTGTAATAAGGTTTAAAATCCTCTGGTGCTGTTTTAATAAGTCGTTCAACTTCATTCAATGAGAATGGATTCACCTCTGTACGAGGAACTTTTAAGGCTTTTATATTTTTCCAAGGTGTCGTAAACTCATAGCGATCAGCGGCTTCGTTAAGCATCATTCTTAGTGGTGTCATGATATGATTGATACGAGAGGTCGACAGTGTTTTCTTTGTTCGAGTCTGGACTTTGGCGAGAGCAGCTCGAAACGTTAAGATATCTTGTTTTTTGATGACGCTGATCTTCATTTTTCCAAATGCAGGAAGAATGTGAGACTCTAAGATACCTTCGATAGATTCCTTATGGCTTTGACGCCATTCAATGGATTTTTCATTAAACCAAATGACAGAAAACTCTTTTACTGTTGGTGCATCAGCACTGTTGAAATAGTCCGATGCGGTTTGTTTACGTTCGTTTAGATCATTAAATAATTGAACCTTCTGACTATTAGGGAAATATTTGGCATATTGAAAATTCCCTAATAAAATCTCCGCTTCAATCGTTTTTAGTAAACGAGTTAACCGTTTACGATTAGCACTTGTATCATTTAATTGCGTTTGTTCTCGACATCGCTGATTCTGGTATCGGAAGTCTGCAACTAACTTTCCATTTCTTGTATTAATTGTTCCCATATTAACCTCACATTCCAACGATTAATGAATTTGATGAAACCCCATTTAACATCTCTTCTTCGATTCTTTCCCAAAGATATAGAATTTTTCTCCCACCAAATGGTCGAATATAATGAACACCTTCAAACAGAACAGAATCTTTTAACTGCTCACGAATGGTTCTTTGATCATATTTAATTCGTTTTGATAACTCCGAAGTTGTCATATATGTAATATCCATTGTACAATCTCCTAGTAGTTTAATTTGCACATTACAGACTCTAAAAGTCTGCTACAGAACAAATATAGCACAAAAAAAGACCTTTACAACCTTTTTAAGTCTACAGGAGACTTTTAATTACTGGAGAAGACTTTGCTTAAATGTCATTTGTCAAAAATCATGGGAGAACGACGCTTAAAAATGAGTGATGTTTCACGTGATACTGGAATTAATCCAGGCACCATTAGAAGAATATTTAATGAAACAGCGACAAGAGTGGAATTAAATGTTGTTGAAAGTTTATGTGAGTATTTAAAAATTGAGGTTGGAGAACTTTACGAACTCCCAAAGAAAGATTTAGAAAATAATGCAGAAGAAAAAATTTGAAGTCGCTGAGAGATTATTAACCTAGTTAGCATTAAAAATCAGTTTGGACACCAGATGGTCACCGTTTGGTCACCGAACTTTTTTTACTAGGAGCAAAAACAAAAAAACCAAGCACAAGTGCTTGGTTTTTAAGTATAAAACTTGGAGCGGGCAGCGGGAATCGAACCCGCATTATCAGCTTGGAAGGCTGGAGTAATAGCCATTATACGATGCCCGCAAACTGCATCTAGTAGCAAAAGCTACCAAGCAAAAAACAATGCTGTGCATTGTTATCTACTTACTCACTGTGACAAGTGAGATAAAAATATGGTGGAGGGAGGTGGATTCGAACCACCGAAGCTTTCGCGACAGATTTACAATCTGTTCCCTTTGGCCACTCGGGAACCCCTCCAGTACTTAGATGGTGCCGACTACCGGAGTCGAACTGGTGACCTACTGATTACAAGTCAGTTGCTCTACCTACTGAGCTAAGTCGGCGCTGTCTAAGTGCCGCGAATATTAAAGAACTTGAGCACACCTTGCAAGTGTTTCTTAGTAAAAAATTGGAGTTTTTTGATTGTTTGCTTAAAAACAAATCAATTTCTAACATTTAGCCTAATTATTCGCCAAACGTAACGAAATTTCTCCACCAATATACGCTTTCACTTGTTCATCTATTTCCAATAACAAAGCACCTTGATCATTAATTCCTCTGCAAATGCCTTTTTGCACCTTATCAGCCACCAGCAAATTCACTTGTTGGTTAATAAAGCAGTCCAATTCAAACCAACGCGCTAAAAATGGAGCTAGTCCTGTTTCTTCATAGGCATGCAATAGCGTATGCAACTCTTTAATTAATAACCCTGACAGTTTATTACGGTCAACCGGTTGGGTGCTGATGCTATTTAAATCAATCCAAGGCTGATCAATCAATTTACCTTGGGCTGCAGGCATTCTCACATTAATACCAATACCAATCACGGTATGGCAAACATCAGAAGCCTGCGCATTGAGTTCGATTAAGATACCCGCAAGCTTTTTACCTTGATAATAAAGATCGTTAGGCCACTTTAGCCCTACGCCTTGAATTCCTAACTTTTCCAATACATTAACGGTGGCAATACCGACCAGTAAACTTAAACCGGAAGCTTTGTCTATTCCTGCATCTAACCGCCAATACATTGAGAAGTAGAGGTGAGAAGCAAAGGGTGAGATCCACTCTCGTCCTCGTCGTCCTCGTCCAGCTGTTTGATATTCTGCGATACAGGTTTGGCCGTTATTAAGCGAAGAGATTTTATCTAATAAGTATTGGTTGGTTGACTCCAGAATTTGCTCTACATGTACATGCTCTGAGCCACTCACAAGCTTAATAGATTGTTCGTCTAATAATGCTAAGCGGGTGGCACTGCAATAACCTTTTCCAGTGACCTTATAAATATCTAACCCAATCTCTTGCAAGGCTTTGATATAGTTATTAACCGAGGTTCTTGACACCCCTAGTAGCTCACCGATTTTTTCACCGGAATGAAATTCACCGTCAGCTAATAGTGTTAATAACTTATTACCTTGCTCATTTAATTCAGACATTTTGGATCACCTGTTGTAGCGATGTTTCACCCTCGGCATCAATGAAGCGCACTTCATGCTCTAATAGCACCGCAAATTTTTGTAATACTTGCTCTCTGACAAACCATGCTAGTTCAATCACATCCTCTGCCGTTGCTTTTCCATTGTCATTAATAAGCACCAGAGCCTGCTGTAGATGTACTGCAGCGCCACCTACTTTTTTACCTTTTAAACCACATTGGTCTATTAACCAACCTGCCGCTAATTTAACGCTGCCATCGGGTTGTGGATAATGTGGCATATCTGAATGATGGGATAAAAGCTGTTGGCTTAAATGCTCACTGACAATTGGGTTTTTAAAGAAGCTACCGGCATTACCTAATATTTTAGGATCAGGTAATTTTTCGCTACGAATATGGCAGACACTATCAAATATCTGTTTTGCGCTAACTGACTCTTCAGTTTCATTGAGGCCTTGCAACAAACCATAACGACAATGTGCTTGCCATTGCTTAGGTAATTTTAAAGATACTGACGTAATTAAAGCCCGATCTTTTAACTCCCCCTTGAAAATACTATCACGATAGGTGAATAAGCACTGTTCATTGGAGAGTGTGTTGAGGCTGCCGTCAATAAGGTCAATATAATCAACACTGACACAGAAATCTTTAAGCTCAACACCGTAAGCGCCAATGTTTTGTACTGGCGCTGCGCCCACGACTCCCGGTATTAATGCCAGATTTTCTAAGCCATAAATACCTTGTTTGATGGTACTTTCAACTAGTTGATGCCAATCTTCACCTGCACTCACGTTGAGCAGATGATGAGTTTGATCTGCACTATGAGCCACGCCCATTAATTCTACTTTTATCACTAATCCGCTGAAATCGTCACAGAATAAAGTATTACTCCCTCCACCTAATACTAAGATAGGCTTCTCATTAGCACGCATCTCTTTGATCAATGCTAATAATTCGGGTAATTGCGAAAGCTGTTGAAAACGAAAAAGAAGATGCGCATGAGCATCAATTGAAAAGCTGTTAAAAGCCTTGAGTGAGCTGTTTTTTTCAATCATGATAATCCCTTATGGCATTAATATAGTCGCCCCTATTTATGATCTCTTTTTATCGTCACTTTTTATCGTTATTATAAAAATTAAATAGGCCACGGTGAGATAGTTTACCTTATCAATCACTTGAAACAAGTCACTCGGGATTTAGATGGACCTTAACTCACTGCAATTTTGTCAATTACAGAAACACCAAATACCTTTGGTCAATCAATTTTATAAGCAAGTCTATAAAAAAGGGCTTGCGAATAAAAGTGAACAAGTATTTGTTATAAAAAATCAACAAATACTGTGTGCAGCACGGCTAAAAACGGTACAAGGTGCAACACTCTTAACCGGTGTGGCTTGTTTACCTGCACTAAGAGGACAAGGTTTGACAAGTAACTTACTAACCCAATTGCTTAGCGCTCAAATGCAGACTATTTACTGTTTTCCCTATCCACATTTGCAGATATTTTATCAACGACTTGGTTTTCAAACGTTGGATGTATCAACACTACCGGAAAAACTCGGCATACAGTACCAACGTTATAACAGCCGAAAACCTTTACTTTGTATGATTTACGCTGGAAATAACGTTAATAAATCAGCATAACCTTCCTCTGCCATTTTTTCTTTTTCAATAAAGCGTAATGAAGCAGAATTAATACAATAACGTAAACCTGTTGGAGCAGGGCCATCGTCAAACACATGCCCTAGGTGTGAATCAGCTGCCACACTTCTTATTTCAGTGCGTTGTGAAAATAATTTGTTATCTACTTTTTCAGCTAGCTCTGTATCAGCAATCGGTTGTGTAAAACTTGGCCATCCACAGTGTGCATCGAATTTATCTAGTGAACTGAATAAAGGTTCGCCCGATACAATATCCACATAAATACCTTGTGCAGTATTGTCCCAATATAAATTATTAAAAGGAGGCTCAGTGCCCTCCTGTTGCGTCACTTGGTATTGCAGATCGCTTAATTGTTGTTTCAATTCATCTTGTGATGGTTTTTTAAATTCACTCATTATTTTTCCTCTTTGTTCAATGTATTCGATAATACGACTTTATTGACCAGAATAAAATGTTATACCTGTTATCATTCAAGATACAAAAATCAGCAGGTATTGAGATGTTCAAGCTGTGAATATCAAGATGAAGATCTAAAGGCGATAAACACTGCGTGCATTATCTCGGTTATGGTAATAAGCACTTGACGCACAATTTAAAAACCGTAATTATTCATGGCACTATCATATTTCGGGTGAATTGATGACCTTTCTAACTGCACTCCTGCCAAGTTTACTGCTGACGTATAATGCGTACGGGTTGTGAGTGTCTGAATCAATATCAGTTAAACTCTAAAAACCCGTGCACTGCGCGGGTTTTTTTATAGCCACGATAAACCACTATTTATAAGAGGGATTTCTATGTCTGAGCAAGTAATTATTTTCGATACCACTTTACGCGATGGTGAACAGGCGCTAAGTGCAAGCCTTACAGTAAAAGAAAAACTTCAGATTGCCTTTGCGCTTGAGCGTTTAGGGGTGGATATTATGGAGGTAGGTTTTCCTATTTCATCACCTGGTGATTTCGAATCTGTTCAAACCATCGCTAAAGAAATTAAAAATAGTCGCATCTGCGCCCTTTCTCGTGCGTTGCCTAAAGATATTGATGCAGCAGCACAGGCATTAAAAGTTGCTGATGCTTTCCGTATCCACACCTTTATTTCAACCTCTACTATCCATGTAGAAAGTAAATTAAAACGTTCATTTGATGATGTATTAGAGATGGCTGTGAAAGCTGTTAAGTACGCACGTAACTTTACCGATGACGTTGAGTTCTCCTGTGAAGATGCAGGCCGTACACCGATTGATAATTTATGCCGTATGGTTGAGCAAGCCATCAAAGCGGGTGCTAATACAATTAATATTCCAGATACAGTTGGTTACACTTATCCAAGTGAATTTGGCGGTATTATTAAAACCTTATTTGAGCGTGTACCAAATATCGACCAAGCTGTTATTTCTGTACATTGTCACGATGATTTAGGCATGTCGGTGGCGAACTCTATTACCGCCGTTGAAAATGGTGCGCGTCAGATTGAATGTACCATGAATGGTATCGGTGAACGTGCTGGTAACTGTTCATTGGAAGAAGTGGCGATGATTTTACATACACGTAAAGCTAAAATGGGCTACTCAACTAAGATTAATCCCGTTGAAATTGCACGCACTAGCCAATTAGTGAGCCAAATCTGTAATATGCCTATTCAATCTAATAAAGCGATTGTAGGGGCTAATGCCTTTTCTCATTCATCGGGCATTCATCAAGATGGTGTGTTAAAAGCACAGAATACCTATGAAATTATTACCCCTGAAAGCGTAGGTATTTTAACAAATAAATTAAACTTAACTTCTCGCTCTGGCCGCCACGTTATTCAACACCGTATGCAAGAGTTAGGTTACCGCGATACAGATTATGATTTAGAGGAGTTATACACTAGCTTTTTAGCGTTAGCGGATAAAAAAGGCCAAGTGTTTGACTACGATTTAGAAGCGTTAATGTTCTTTAACCAAATCGATAATGAACCTGAGCACTACAAACTTTCAAGCATCAACGTTCAATCTGGCTCTGGCTTAGTGGCGACTGCAACGGTTGTGATGCAAATTGGCGAAGAAAAACGAGTTGTAGAAGCTGCAACGGGTAACGGCCCAATCGATGCTACTTATCAATGTTTAATGCGCATCTCGGGTCTAGACATTAATATGGACTCTTATAAAATTAGCAGTAAAGGTAAAGGCAAAGATGCCTTAGGACAAGTGGATATTGTTGCTTCTTACAAGGAACAAAAATTCCATGGTATTGGTTTATCAACGGATATTATTGAATCTTCTGCCAAGGCATTAGTGCATGTAATGAACCATATTCACCTTGCTAAAGCCGTTGAAGTTAAGAAAAAGCATTTAGCACAAGTATAACCTGATAAAATGAGTTTGATAAAAAGGCAACCAAGTGTTGCCTTTTGCATTATTAAGGACTGAAAAATGAAAATAGTTGTTATTCCGGTTACACCTTATCAACAGAATTGTAGCTTGGTCATTTGTGAAACAACAAAAAAAGCAGCGGTCGTGGATCCCGGTGGTGAAGTAGAACGCATTATCAGCGCGATTAAAAACCATCAAGTGACCGTTGATAAAATTATCTTAACCCATGGGCATTTAGATCACGTGGGCGGCACTGAACCATTAATGCAACGCCTAAATGTACCCGTTATAGGCCCAGAAAAAGAGGATACTTTCTGGTTAGAAACACTCGAACAGCAAAGCCAAATGTTTTCTTTTCCTAAAACAAGCAGTTTTTTACCAACGCAATGGTTACAAGAAGGCGATGTAATTGAAGTAGGCGATATAAAACTCGACGTTTTACATGTACCAGGACACACACCAGGTCATGTCGCTTTATTTGATGCCAACAGCAAGCAAATTATCGTGGGTGATATTTTATTTAATGGATCGATTGGCCGTACTGATTTTCCACGTGGTGATCATGGGCAATTAATCTCAGGCATTAAGCAAAAAATACTCACTTTACCTGAAGAGACAGTGGTTTTTCCTGGGCATGGCCCAACCACTACCATTGGCAGAGAAAAAGTCAGCAATCCATACTTACGTTAGTTTTTACTAAAAAGCGTGAATAAGTATAAAGCGAGTGACACATTTTTTATTACAGTCTCTTCACTCGCTTTATAAACCTTAGCTTTTACATAGGAACAACTTGCCCGTTTACCTTCAGCTCACCTCTATCTAAACTCGAGGCTAGCGTTAACTGCTGATCCTGTTGTTTTAAGATACCACTAGCCATTCCCATTTGTATGAATCCGCCAACATTAGGTTGTTGTGCTAGCTTTTCCGGTAAACTCACATTTAATTCACCGTTGCTATAATCGATTAAAGCCAGTGGGTTATCCATTACTTCGGTGAGACCTGTACCACGCTGAATATTGAGATCAAGGTCAGCATTGACCTCTCCCCAAGGCGTATTTGAACGTAGTGTTTGTAAAGTAACTTTACCTCCTAAGCTCAAAACATGTCCCAATTGCTGCTTAATTAGGTGCGGCCTTTCTAAACTCGATTTTAAGTCTTGTAGCGCTGCCACATTAAGTCCTGATAACAATAGTTTAATATGATTATCAGTAAAGATTTCCTTCCCGTTTTTAAGCTCTTTTATGCGCCAGTCACTTACTGTATTAACTGTTTGTTGCTGTTGACCTATTTCACTTTTCCCTTCTAAACGTACCGATTTAAGATGTAGCTGTTGCTCTGCACGCTGGAAATTAAATTGAGCAAGATGCATCTGGTATTGGTAGTTAAATAAATCAGTATCTTTTACCTGTGAAAAAGTCGCTGATATCGCAATATTATCCGTAGCAAATTTTTCATCATGAATAGCGCCGCTAAATCCAGCCCAATCAATATCAAAAGAACCAGAATCATCTTTTAAATCATATTGATAGTTAAAGAATAACGGTGCGCTATTCAAACTTTCAACCTGATTATTAAATGCCCCTGCAACCAATGTTACTTTTCCTGTGACATTACCTAATAAATTGAGTTCTTCTGTCGAGAATAACCACTGATCAGTTTTGAAGTATTGTGTCAATTTTTGAGCTTGATGCGAATCTAATAACTTAATTTTACTATTCGCGATCGCTTTATATGGGTAATGGCGAATATTAGAATCAATCACGATATATTGCACACCTTGCCCTTCTACTGGGATCCTGATTTTAATTCTCGCATGTGCTGTTAAAAATGATTTCTCATAACTAATCAACTGTACTTGTGTTTGTTTGTTTTGTGACTGTATCACCTGCTTCTCAAATTCAGTTTGTACCATTTCACCAACAAAATAGGTACTCACTAATGAGATAAAAAAAAGTGCAAGTATTGAGATAAATAATTTTTTCATTGTGCCCTTATTAAAAAAATGGCGTCTAGTGAGATCCAAAATCGACCTGCCTAAGGAGTGTATTTACTTCATTATTTATTGAAAACATTGTAGATTACAATAGTTGAATCAAGTTTTTAGTCGATTCGACCAAAATAAATTCAAATTAAAACCACAATGGTATTTTAACCTCTATGCCTTGCACCTGTTCACCTCACGTCTTGCTGATTTTTGCATCTTGAATGGTAACAGGTATATTAATCCATCTATAGGCCTGAACCATTCAGGTCTATGTTCGTCACCTATTTAGTACAATAAGGAAAAAACATGGCTGCTGATAAAATTTCAGAAGAAAAGCATTTAAAAAAAATGAAAGCGGTAAAAGAAAAACAAGATCAAAAAATTGCAGCAGCACAGGAAGAGCGTGGTGTGAGTATCCTCTTAGCAGGCCCAGGTAAAGGTAAAAGTAGTTCTGCTTTTGGTATGTTAGCGCGTTCACTAGGCCATGGCCATAAAGTTGCGGTTGTACAGTTTTTAAAAGGTGCGATGTCTACCGGTGAGGAGAAATTTTTCACCAGCCACGACAATGTGGATTGGTTCACTATGGGTGACGGTTTCACGTGGGAAACTCAAAACAGACAAAAAGATATCGATAGTGCTAAAAAAGCCTGGGACAAGGCGGCTGAATTAATGGCTGATGAACAATATAATTTAGTTATATTAGATGAAATTACTTATATGTTTAAGTATGAATATCTTGAGATTCAACCAACTTTAGATGCGCTAAAAAATCGCCCTAAAAATATGAACGTGGTATTAACAGGCCGTGGTCCAAAGCAAGAATTAATCGATGCAGTTGATACTTATAGTCTTATCCTAGCTGAAAAGCATGCCTTTAAAGATGGCGTTAAAGCACAAGCTGGCATTGAGTGGTAAACACTAAGTGATATAAGAGTAATATAACACCTAGAAAAAGGGCTTGTAAGTGATTCACTTCAAGCCCTTTTTTATTACTCGTTTAAAGCGATTTAACGTTATTTAATACCAGAATGACGTAATAACGCATCAATTGATGGCTCGCGTCCCATAAAGGCTTTAAACAATTCCATTGGTGCTTCGCTACCGCCTTTTTCAAGGATATTAGTTAAAAACGAACGTCCCGTCTCTGCATTAAAAATACCCGTTTCTTCAAAGCGAGAGAAGGCATCTGCCGATAATACCTCAGCCCATTTATAGCTGTAATAACCTGCTGCATACCCCCCAGCAAAGATATGACTAAAACTATGTTGGAATCTATTAAAGTCAGGCGCATCAATGACTGCCACTTTAGAACGTACTTCTGCTAACACTCTTTCAACTTGACCTTTTTCACCCACTTGGTATTGATTATGTAGAATAAAATCAAATAATGAGAACTCAAGCTGACGTACCATTTGCAATGCACTATTATAGTTTTTGGCTTCTAGCATTTTTTGCAATAGATCTGCAGGCAATGTATCACCGGTATCAACATGGCCAGAAATCAAGGCTAACGCTTCAGGTTCCCAACACCAATTCTCTAAAAACTGACTTGGTAACTCGACTGCATCCCAAGGCACACCACTGATGCCCGAGACACCAGATGATTCAACTTTAGTTAACATATGGTGAATACCGTGACCAAATTCATGGAATAACGTAACCACTTCATTGTGTGTAAACAATGCTTCTTGATCACCAACTGGCTTATTAAAGTTACAGGTCAAATAAGCGACAGGCAGTTGCAAGCTACCATCCACTTTACGACGACGCCCACGGCAATCTTGCATCCAAGCACCGCCACGTTTGTGTGCACGCGCGTATAAATCTAAATAGAAACTACCAATATGCTCTTTTTGACGATTAAATATTTTAAAGAAACGCGCATCTTTATGCCAAGTATCAACATCTTTAAACTCTTTGATATTTAAATCAAAGAGACGATGTACAACATCAAATAACCCAGAGACAACTTTGCTCTCAGGGAAGTAAGGGCGTAATTGTTCGTCGGATATGTTGTAACGTTGCTGTTTTAATAACTCAGCGTAATAACTTAAGTCCCACGCTTGTAAATTATCTAATCCGTCTTTTTGTTGTGCAAAAGCAAATACTTGGTCACGCTCTTGTTTCGCCTGCAGTATTGATTTATCCGCCAGCTCTGTTAAAAAATCAATAACTTGAGATGGTTTTTCAGCCATTTTTGTTGCTAAGCTATATTCACCAAAGTCATTAAAATCTAATAATTGAGCAAGTTCATGTCGTAACGATAATATCTGTTCAATATTTTCACTATTATCAAATTCGTTGGCGTTAGGACCTTGATCAGAGGCGCGTGTAGCAAAGGCGGTGTAAACCTCTTTACGTAATTCACGATTTTCTGCATATGACATCACAGCTAAGTAACTTGGAAAATCTAATGTAAATAAATAGCCTTCTAGCTCTTTTTCTTGTGCGGCTTGTTTAGCTGCTGCTATCGCTGTTTTTGGTAGGCCTGCTAGAGTGTCTAGATCAGTAACCAATTTACTCCAAGCGATGGTGGCATCCATTACATTGTTGCTAAAAGAAGATTGTAACTGTGAAAGTTGTTGTTTAATTTCACCGTAACGTTGTTTCTTATCATCACTTAATGCAATACCTGCTAATTTAAAATCACGCAGTTCATTTTCAACTACTTTTTTCTGTTCATCTTTTAATTCAGCAAATTCTGCACTATTGGCTATGCTTAAATAAGCTTCATACAGACCTTGGTGTTGACCGACAAAAGTACCATACTCTGAAAATAGGCCGATACATGCATCATGTGCAGCACGTAACTCATCATTACTAACCACTGCATTCATATGTGACACTGGTGACCATAGTTTTCCAAGATGATCATCTGCTTCATCTAATACGGCTACAAAATTGTCCCAGGTATAAGTATCTAATTCTGCTAACTTTTGTTCGATTAATGCTTTATTATCTGCAATCGTTTGTTTGACAATGGGTTCGATTTCATCAATCTTCAACTGACTGAAAAAAGGAAGGCCATCGGTTTTTGTTAAGCTCGAGTCTTTTGTTATAGTCATAGAATTCATCTTATCTGAGAAGGAACTGATAATATGCGGTCACAAATGATAAAATTCAAGGTATTGAATTCAGGCTAACTGATATTTTTTACCCTCAACAGTAAAATTGCACCGCTCACAGTACGTAGACACTGTCAGATGACGATATAGATGTAACAAATATCGTAGAGTTCTCGACATACATTTAAGCAATGGATTGATATTAATGCCTATAAATAAAATAACTTCTTTAGCAGAGCAGCCTCCTCTTCAAATAAAAAGCAGCTTATCCATTCGTTTACTTTCTTATATTTTAATTTGTAGTACCGCCCTAGCCATTATAATCACCTTGTTACAATTATTATTAGATTATCAACAAGATAGAGCAAAAATAGAAGATAGTATTGAACAGGTCAGATCCAGCTTTATACAGCCGCTCGCGGTTAGCTTATGGAATTTTGATAAAGAACAAATAGATATTCAGAGTAAAGGCATTATGAACTTGCCTTATATACAATACATAAAAGTACAGGAAGTCGTTGGTAATACCGAAGTAGCGATTTCACATCAAGGTACTAGCCAAGAGCACTACGATATTAGTAAAAAGTTTGACCTAATACATCAAGGTCAAGTCGTTGGTACCTTGTTTGTAGCGGCTTCTTTAGACCAAGTTTACGATAATTTAATCGAGAAATCGTTATTGATCCTAGTTGGGCAAACCATTAAAACTATGGTCGTATCCATTTGTATATTAATGATTATTTATTACATGGTTATCCGCCATATTAATAAAATTGCCGTTTATACCCGCAATATTAAACTCAGTGCAAGTAATAGAGATTTAAGATTAGATGGACGCGACCGTTATATTTCATCGAAAAGTGATGAACTAGATGAACTTGTTTATTTACTAAATAAAATGAAAAAACGTATTGTGGCAGAACTCACCGACAAAGAAACAGCCATCAAAGAACTGCAACAAGAGCGAGACTTCTCAGCCACCATAATCAACTCATCAAGTACCATTATTTGCTGTCTAGATGCTAACTTTAAAATATCCACTATAAACCCTGCGGCGGTTATTCTGACGGGATATTCACAGGAAGAGTTAAACCAAAAGAATTGGTTAGATATTTTTGTATCAGAAAGCCGTAAACAAGAGCTACTAGACAAACTTGCAGAGAACGAACCCTTACAGGGTATTGAAATCGAGATGCACGATCAAATGGGTGAAGTTAATACGCTATTATGGACCTTTTCCGCTTTTTATGAAGGCATGGATATTAAGTATTTGATTGGATTCGGTCACGATATCACACCACAAAAACAAGTAGAGCAAGAGATGCTGCTGCTTAATGACCAACTTGAAGAAAAAGTCACTAAACGAACAGCGGCTTTAACCGCCAGTAATAGCCAAATGATCCAAACCGTTGAACAGCTAAAACGCACCCAACAGACATTAGTAGAATCTGAAAAAATGGCTTCTTTAGGTAGTTTGGTTGCCGGTGTCACCCATGAAATTAATACCCCAATTGGTATTAGCGTTACCACTGCAACTGCGCTACAGGAAGAGATTGCTGGTCTAAAAGGCAAACTTGCAGATGGTCAACTTTCAGACTTTTATTTACAAGGTTTGATTGAACGCTTTTCAGAATCGGGTCGGTTATTACACAGCAACTTAAAACGCGCGGCTGATTTGATTAATAGTTTTAAACAAGTGGCTGTGGATCAATCTTCAGAGGCTTGTTATACCTTTAAATTAAAAGAAAATATCGAACAGGTCGTTACTTCGTTAAAGTATAAAATCAAACAAAGCCAAACCACGATTACCATAACCTGTCCTGAAGACCTTGTTATTTATAGTTTCCCCGGAAGTTTTGTACAGATTTATTCTAATTTAATCATTAACTCTCTGATCCATGGTTTTCAGCAATGGGATGATCAACGTCAGATTTTTATTGATATTGAATTGCAGGAAACAACGCTTGTGATCGATTATCGAGATACTGGTAGAGGCATTCCCGAAGACATGACAGAGCGGATCTTTGACCCCTTTGTAACGACTAAAAAAGGATCTGGAGGAAGTGGTTTAGGCACGCATATTGTTTATAATATTGTGACTCAATTGTTTAAAGGAGAAATTGAATATATGCCCTCGTCGCCCGGCGCGCACTTTGTGATGAGAATACCTTATCGAGCTTGTATGAATTCTTAGTCAGTTTGGGTTATATAAAAACGACGATAAAGCACATGAAAACTGCCGAAGATAATCTAACGGCAGTGTTCGGATTTACTTCACTGTATCGAGCTTACTCAGTTATATCAGGTTTTACTCAACTATAGTTGTTGTCTGCTCTGAATCAAGTTCGGTATTTACTTCACTTTCTTCTGCTGTTGCCGTTAGTAAGTCATGCTCGCCATACCATTGCGCTATTTTACGCTCTAATACATCAACACCTAACCCTTTCAAAGATGAGAATAATTCAACTTGCACATCACCTTCAAAATTTTCAGCTTCTTCACGCATTTTTAACAATGTTGCTTTACGTGCGCCCTGTTTTAATTTATCTGCTTTAGTGAGCAACGCTAACACCGGAATATTCGCATCAATAGCCCAAAATATTAGCTGTTGATCTAAATCTTTAAAAGGATGGCGAATATCCATCAATACCACTAAGCCTTTTAGTGATTCTCTTTCTTGCAAGTACTCACCTAGCGATTTTTGCCATTTTAGCTTCATTGCTAACGGTACTTTTGCAAAACCATAACCAGGTAAATCGATCAGCCTTTTACCTTCTTCGATTTCAAATACGTTAATTAATTGCGTACGACCAGGTGTTTTACTGGTTCTTGCTAAACTTTTTTGACGAGTAAGGCGATTTAATGCACTAGATTTACCTGCATTAGAACGACCAGCAAACGCGACCTCGATACCACTTTCCACCGGTAAATGCTTATCTAAATGGCGAATATCAGGTGCACTAATTAAAAAATGTGCTTTTTGAAAATGTATTTTTGGAAATTCCACGATATGCCTCATATGTTTGTGTAGCAAAATTGTTACTTTACTGAAAACTTGTGTAAACTACACAAGCTTTATTTGCGCACATTGTAGCACGCCTGAAATAACAAACTTTAAGAATTAGATTGGATAGTTATGAATAAATTATTAGTAGCAGTCATCGCAGTATTGGGTTTTATTAACGTAGCTCAAGCACAAGGCGATATAGAAGCAGGGAAAACTAAATCAACGACGTGTGTAGCTTGTCACGGCGCTGACGGTAATAGTCCATCAAATCTATATCCAAAAATAGCAGGACAACATGCCTCTTATCTTGTAAAACAATTACAAGAGTTTAAAAGTGGTGATCGTGAAGACCCTATCATGGCAGGTATGGTAGCAGGGCTTTCAGAACAGGATATGGAAGATTTATCAGCCTATTTTGCTTCTCAAACAATGACGCCTGAAACCGTTTCTCCAGAAGTGGCAGAAGCAGCGAAGAAGTTTTACATGGGTGGTGATTTAGATCGCGGTATCCCAGGATGTACAGCTTGTCACGGCCCTAGAGGTAATGGTTTAGAGCTTGCTAAATTCCCTAAAATTTCAGGGCAACATCCAGCTTACTTAAAATCTCAACTTGAAAAATTCCGTAGTAATATTCGTCATAATGCACCCAATGGTATGATGAAAGATATCTCAGCTAAGTTAAGCGATACTGATATCGAATTATTATCTGAATATATTTCAGCATTACATTAATCATTTCTAATTAAATCGCTTAAAAAGGCATATCTTTAGAGATATGCCTTTTTTTATATGCTTTTTTAAGTTTTATAAACCTGCTATTCTGCGCAACACTAACATCCCCCATTTTGGTGCTAATAGCGCCGCTATCATTGATGTTGAAAAATGCTATCCGTAGCCATACATTATGATTGATATAAAAGGTAACTAAACATGTCTCGTACTAAAAAAAGCCGTAGCGCAGGTAACTCTGAGCCTAAATTTGATGGCAGCAGAAAAGAAACGTCATCACAAGCTCAGGCTTCACGTGATAAAAAACGTAAAGATAAATTAAAAGGTAATAAAGCCGGTAACCGTAATGCCGTTGAATCAAAGCAAAGCGCGCAAAAAAATCAGCGACAAGCCAATAACGACAAACGTATTGGCAGTAAAAAACCAATTGCTTTAACAAGTAATGATCAACCCCAAGAAGCTGTTAAGCCAAAGGTTCAATTACAACCCAAAGCGAAAGTCATTAAAAGCACAGTACAACAAGTTCCAGAAGCTCCTAAGTTATCACCGGAAAAAGAACTTTCAGAGCTTGAAAATAATGAACGCTTAAATGATTTATTAGAGCAAATGGAAACGGATCAAGCTTTATCAAAAGAAGACCAAACTTGGGTCGATAAACAGATGAAGCGCCACCAAGAGTTAATGAAGAAATTAGGTTGGATTGATGACCAAGGCGAAGAAGACTTGTTACAGCAATTTGAAGATGCAAGCTCAGCTTTAGATGAATTTAGATAGGCGAAACCCTACATGGACATGATGATGATATTAGCAACCTTAGCGGTTGTGATAGTACTTGCTCTGGCTTTTTATGCTGGCATGTTGCTCAATAAATTAAAAATGCAAAAAGTACAGGCTTTGAAACTTGAGCAACAGCAAGAGTTAACAAAGAAGCAGAAGATTGAAGATAGAAACAATAACATTGTTGAAAGTATTCGCTTTATCGCTAAAGCGACTACACAAAAGCAATGCAATGTATCGGAAGCTGCTATTCGTTTAACGGTATTATTAGAAACATTACAACTGTCAAAACCCATTGATATCGCGGCTACTTACCCAGCTTTGACGGCTATGTATGAAAAAGTAAAAGACATGCCAACCCATGATGAGCGGAAGAGTTATCCAGTAAAAGAAATTAAAATAATGGATATTAAACGCGAATTATTTGAAGTAGAAGTTGAAGAAGATATCATTAAAGAAAGTGCAAAATTAGCAGAGTTTACTATTCTATAGCCTTTACCATTCAAGGTGAGAAGTCACCTAGCCGAGAAATGAATAGACTCTTGGTATAAAGGTGTATCGCTAATGAGCATAGTATAAACAATAACTTAAATATACTTTTTGTCAGATGGACTGATATAACGCAATATAACTCGCTTCAAACGATGCTACTATTGCGTTTCTAACCTACAAAATAATAAAGAGAGTTGAAAATGCAGCAGCTTGTATGGGATCAGGCCCTAATTGAAAAGTATAATTATAGCGGTCCTCGTTATACTTCCTACCCAACAGCGTTGGAATTTTCTGAAAGCTTTGAATATGCGGATTTAATTCAAGCAACGGATACCTATCCCGACCGACCTTTATCTTTATATATCCATATCCCTTTTTGCCATAAACTTTGCTATTTTTGTGGTTGTAATAAAGTGATCACTCGTCACCAAGAAAAAGCAGACAAATACTTAGATTATTTAGAAAAAGAGATAGCAAACCAAGCAGTTCACTTCAAAAATCGCACAGTGAGCCAACTTCACTGGGGCGGTGGCACTCCCACTTTCTTATTACCACCGCAAATTACACGATTAATGACCTTATTACGCACTCATTTTACTTTCTCAGAACAAGCAGAGTTAAGTATTGAGGTTGATCCACGTGAAATTGAATTGAGTACTATCGACCACTTAGCAAAAGAGGGTTTTAATCGTCTTAGTTTAGGGGTTCAAGATTTTAATAAAGACGTTCAAAAAGTGATTAATCGTGAGCAAGATGAAGATTTCATTGAACAACTTTTAACTCGCGCTAAAGAACAAGGTTTTCAATCTACTAATCTCGATATGATTTATGGACTGCCGCTACAAACAAAAGAAACCTTTGCTTTCACGCTAGAGAAAGTCTTAGCCCTAGATCCTGCACGTTTATCCATTTTTAACTATGCACATATGCCAAGTCTTTTTGCGGCACAGCGAAAAATCAATGAAAATGATATGCCAAAACCTGCAGTGAAATTGGCCATGCTACAACATACTATCGAGTTTTTGACCGCATCAGGTTATCAATTTATTGGTATGGACCACTTTGCTAAACCCGATGATGAATTAGCTATCGCGCAGCAAAAAGGTGTTTTACATCGAAATTTTCAAGGATATACCACTCAAGAAGACGCCGATTTATTAGGGTTGGGTGTGTCCGCAATCAGTCAGATTGGCCACTGTTACTCGCAAAACCAGAAGAAGCTTAGTGATTATTATCAACAAGTTGAAGAATTAGGTCATGCACAATGGCGTGGTGTCGCACTGACTCAAGATGATTTAATTCGTCGTGAGGTGATCAAACAATTGATCTGTAATTTTAAATTAAATAAACGTGACATTGAAAAGCAATTTAATATCCAATTTGAAGACTATTTTGCAGAAGATATCATTTTATTACAGACCTTTATCGATGATCAGCTTGTGGTGATTGATACTGAAAAAATTCAAGTTTTATCAACCGGGCAATTATTGATACGTAACATCTGTATGTGTTTTGATGTTTACCTACGCAGTAAAGCACGTCAACAACAGTTCTCGCGTGTCATCTAACCCGCTAACATCTGTGCCAACACAGCCGATTTATTATATTGGTTTAATGTCTGGCACTAGCTTAGATGCCATCGATGTTGCTTTATGCCAGCGCCAAGGAACTCGCTTTGAACAAGTCGCCGGCACCGCGATAGCACTAGCGCCATCATTACGCGAAAAATTACTCACCATCTGTAACGAAAAAAAAGTGACCTTACAGACATTAGGTGAAGTCGATCATCAGTTTGCCTTAGCTTGTGCAGAAGCAGTGCTTGTACTGTTGAAAAGTCACAACATAGAAGCCAGTAATATCGCTGCTATTGGCAGCCATGGCCAAACTATTTTCCACTCTCCCGATACTCAATATGCCTTCACACAACAAATTGGTGATGCCAATTTAATTGCAGCTAAAACACAGATCCCCTGTGTAGCTGATTTCAGAAGAATGGACATGGCTTACGGGGGTCAAGGTGCGCCGTTAGTGCCTGCTTTTCATCAAGCTTTATTTGCACAGGAAAAGCAACAACGTGTGATCCTCAACATTGGTGGCATTGCTAATATTAGTATTCTCAATGGGACTGAACATGCTTTTGGCTATGATACCGGTCCAGGCAATATGTTGATGGATGCATGGATTCATTTACATCATCAACAAGCCTTTGATAAAGAAGCTTGGTTTGCCGTCACAGGTAAAGTTAATCAAAGCTTATTAAGTGCTTTATTAAACGATCCTTACTTTGTATTAAGCGCACCAAAAAGTACTGGCCGAGAAAAATTTAACCTAAACTGGTTACAACAAAAATTAACCTCGCACGTAGTAATTAAAGAAGATGTACAACGTACCCTATTAGAATTTACTGCGGTGACAATTTGTGACCAAATAAAGCAACAAAGTGATGTATGTAATGTTTACGTGTGTGGAGGTGGTGCACTTAACCCATTATTAATGCAGCGTTTAAAAGACTTAATGCCAGGTCATAAAGTACAAACGACACAGGCTTTAGCAATTGATCCTATGTATGTAGAAGCAGTAGCATTTGCTTGGTTAGCTGAACAGCGGATAACAGAAAAGACGGTAACTTTAAAAGCAGTGACTGGTGCACTACGAGATGCCATTTTAGGCTGTGTCTACTTACCTTAAAACCGCCTATCTTAAATACAGCTTAACTTAACAACTTGCTTACCTTAAAAACAGTTCACTTTAACAACTTTTTACATTAACAACTTTCCACCTTAACAACCATGACGCTATAAACGAAGTGCAGGGCGAAGTTATATAGCTATGTAGTTATGTAAATTATGTAGTTATGTAGTTATGTAGTTATGTAGTTATGTAGTTATGTAGTTATGTAGTTATGTAGTTATGTAGTTATGTAGTTATGTAAGTTATGTAGTTATGTAGTTATGTAAGTTATGTAGTTATGTAAGTTATGTAGTTATGTAAGTTATGTAAGTTATGTAAGTTATGTAGTTATGTAAGTTATGTAGTTATGTAGTTATGTAAGTTATGTAGTTATGTAAGTTATGTAGTTAAAGTTTTTTATCTCCTATGCGATTAAAGATCTTTACTGTCTTTCCAGCGATAGAAACTCCAAGCACTTAAATGCGCTAACATCAATAACACTAAGCTACCTAGAAACATGATTAAAGCAACACGTTGCACCGCTTGTAATGCACTAATATCAATCCAATAATAAATGCTTGCTGTCAGCGCCAACAATATAAAATTAATCCACATACATTGCTTACAACGACCTAGTTTTTGCTTAATCAGTGTTGTGGCACAAAATTCACAAGACATTTTTTACCTCTCTTTCAGTGACGTTATTAGTCGATACCCATTAACATCCATCAATGATAGCGAACTAAAATAAGCCCCCCTGTTATAGTTTTTATTCTAACACGTACGCCTAACGGTGAATCTGTATCTTGGTGTAGTTTAAGTATATACTCGTTATCCATTCAAATTTTAGGCGATTATTAATGAAGTACATTGGTGCGCATGTAAGCGCTGCAGGAGGGGTTTTTAACGCCCCAAAAAATGCCCATGATATCGGCGCAACAGCTTTTGCACTATTCACCAAGAACCAACGTCGCTGGGAAGCAAAACCTCTCGATGAAAATACCATTCGCAAATTTAAAGCGGCTTGCAAGCGTTATAACATTAATAGCAATAATATATTACCCCATGACTCATATCTTATTAATCTAGGTCACCCGGAAGCGGAAGCTTTGCAAAAATCTAGAGCTGCTTTCTTAGACGAAATGCAACGCTGTGAACAATTAGGATTAACATTATTAAACTTCCATCCAGGCAGCCATCTTAAAAAAGCGACGCCGGAAGACTGTTTAAAACGTATTGCAGAGTCAATCAATATTGTTCTACAACAAACAACCTCTGTTTCAGCTGTGATTGAAAACACTGCAGGGCAAGGCACAAACTTAGGCTACCGTTTCGAGCAACTTGCAACGATTATTGAGCAAGTAGAAGATAAGCAACGTGTTGGAGTA
Organism: Vibrio sp. 1-Bac 57; assembly: GCF_037546855.1. Classification (NCBI taxonomy): domain Bacteria; kingdom Pseudomonadati; phylum Pseudomonadota; class Gammaproteobacteria; order Vibrionales; family Vibrionaceae; genus Vibrio; species Vibrio sp. 1-Bac 57. Next base: position 21,865 of record NZ_JALAAC010000009.1, read on the forward strand.
TGCATAGATACTTGCCATACTTTTGCTTCGGGCTATGATTTACGTGGCCACCAAGCAACTGAAGCTACATTTAAAGCTTACTCTGATATTGTCGGATTTGAATATTTACGCGCGATGCATATTAATGACAGTAAAGTCCCTTTTGCTAGCAGAGTTGACCGCCACGCGCCTTTAGGTGCTGGAGAAATTGGTTGGGAATGCTTTGAATTTATTATGAAAGATCGTCGTTTTAACCACATACCATTAGTTTTAGAAACAACTGATGAAAGTTTATGGCCGCAAGAGATAAAGCAGTTAAAACTTTGGGCTGGTTGTATTTAAAAGCTATTTGTTACTTTATAGCATTAAACACTTTGAAACTCATTAAACAGCGATTATGCTACTAAAGTAGCACTAAAATTAAGGAAAGTGATATTTATGTTTCAAACACTAAAAGCGTCGATTCAAACCTATATGACAGAAGAGCAATGTGCCTTTGTCGAACGTGCATATCATTATGCATATGCAGCACATGATGGTGTGAAAAGAGCAAGTGGCGAACCTTATATTACTCACCCCGTTGCAGTGGCTGAAATACTTGCAGCTATGAAATTAGACTATGAGGCTATTTCAGCAGCATTAATGCACGATGTATTAGAAGATACTGATACCACCCATCAAGAACTTTCCGACGCATTTAATCCAAATGTCGCGCAACTGGTTGAAGGTGTTACTAAGCTAGATAAATTTAATTTTGAGAATCGCGAACAAGCACAAGCTGAAAACATCAGAAAAATGTTAATTGCGATGTCTAAAGATTTCCGAGTAATGTTGATAAAACTAGCGGATCGCGTACACAATATGCGTACACTGGATTCACTTCGGTTAGATAAACGTCAACGTATTGCCCAAGAAACCTTTGAAATATTTACACCTATTGCTAACCGCCTTGGTTTACATCACTTAAAAAATGAATTAGAAGAGTTAGCCTTCAAAGCACAAAATTCAGCACGTTATCATGTATTAAAACAAGCAATCACCAAAGCACGTGGTAATCGTAAAGATTTTATTGCCAGTATTTGTGATGAAATTTCTGAGCAACTTGAGTCGATGTCCATTGATGCACAAGTGATTGGGCGAGAAAAACATCTCTATAGTTTGTATAAGAAAATGCGTAAGAAAGGCTGTCAATTCCATGATGTAATGGATGTTTATGCATTTCGTATCATAGTTAAAGATTTAGATACTTGTTATCGTGTTTTAGGGCAAATACACCATTTGTACCAACCTAAATTAGAATATTTTGAAGATTATATTGCGCTGCCTAAAACCAATAGTTATCAATCATTGCATACTACGCTTATTACCCATGAAGGTGTGAATATAGAAATCCAAATTCGTACTGAAGATATGGATGCCGTTGCTAAGCATGGTATTGCAGCTCATTGGAGTTATAAAGAAAGCGCACAAAGTTCTAATATAGCCGCTCAATTACAAACGCGTAATTGGTTCCAAGGTTTAACAGAGCAAGAAGACCAGAATACTAACTCCGTTGTTTTATTAGAAAATATTAAACAAGAGTTAGGTAAAAATGATATTCATGTATTAACGCCACAGGGTAAAATCATTGTTTTACCGGCATTAGCCACCGCGGTTGATTTCGCCTATGCCTTGCATACAAACATAGGTCATCACTGTATTGGTGCAAAAGTGGACAATGAGTACTCATCATTAAGCCAAAAATTAGAAAGCGGACAAACAATTGAAATTATTACCGCTAAAAAGCCTAATCCAAGCCCTGAATGGTTAAATTTCGCAGCTACCCACAGAGCGCGAAACAGTGTGCGTAATTATCTTAAGCAATTACCACAATCAACCACTATTCCAATGGGCAGACGCTTATTAAAACAAGCGCTGAATGCGACCAACTTGACGGATATTCCACAGGAGAATATTGATAAAGTCATTGCCGATCATCATTTAGATGGTTTCAACGATCTATTACATGCTATCGGCAGTGGAAAACTGTTAAGTATTATCATCGCAAGGCGTTTACGTGGTAATGCCGACGAGTTAACTGAGTCTCATCATAAACAGCAAATTAGACAAAGTGCCATTAAGGGCGCTGAAGATATTATGCTGTCCTATGCCAACTGTTGTAAGCCATTGCCAGGCGATCAAATTGTTGCTCATACGAGCTCGGGTAAAGGTTTAGTTGTACATATTAAAAGTTGTCATAATGTAATTGGGTTTGAAAATGAACTAGATAAGTATATTGCTGTCGAATGGGACATGAACTTTATGAATCAATATGAATACTCAAGTGATTTGAGCATTCAAATGGTAAATCATAAAGCAGGTTTAGCAAGAATGTTTAATGTAATTGCCAAGAGTAATGCCAATGTAGTGGACTTACAGACAACTGCAGTCACTAATCAAATTTATTCGATTAATGTGACATTAACAGTTATTAACCGAGTACATTTGTCACGTATTATGCGACAAATTAAGAAACTAACTGGTGTTAAAAGTGTCAAACGAAGCAATAAAAAGTAATAAAAATAGTTAATTTTCAATTATCACCTACTGCGAGTTATAGGCTGCGTTCATTCCAGTAGGTTAGTTGATGTTATATCGTAAAAATTTATACCCACTGGATTACATAATTATGACAACCGTTAAAATGATGATACTAACTGCAAGTATCATGGCGCTTGGAGCTTGCTCTTCTGAGACTCAAATTGAACCACAAAAAGTAAACGTTGAACAACTACAGCATAATTGGAAGTTGACTCACGTTGATAACATTCAATTAGCCACCATTATTAACAGTTCATTACATATAGACAGTGCTAACAAAAGTTCTGGTAATTTAGGTTGTAATCAGTTTTTTGGAATGGCTGAATTTAGCAATAATCAATTACGTATTGGTGATATGGGTAATACACGAAAAATGTGTGAACCATTAAAAAATGATGTAGAGATGGATGTTAGTGAAGTATTAACTCACTGGGCAAATGTTATGATTGATGATGAAACATTAATTATTAGCAATAAAAAGCATTCATTAACTTATCAGCTAGCGGATCCCATCACAGAATAATGAAACATTAAGTAACTTCAATTGCGTGGTCTGTGAGTAATCACAACAGTGCAATTGTTGTCTGTTTTAAAGTCCTATTTTGTTAACCCGATTGACTGCGTGCCATACCGACCAATCGGGAAAAAAGGCGTTTTAGTAACAGAGGGACCGATTCAACTCCTTGCAACTCTACCGCTTCAGCAATTGAAATCCCTAAACCCGGCTTAGAATATTTGTGCACCGCTTTTTCAATCACCTTATTGGTATTTAGTCTCACTAAGTCTTGTTTAGTGTAATTTGCGGCTTTTAGGTAAACCTCTTCAAAACCATTTTCAAAAAATAGATGTTCAATATCATGCGCTGGCAATACGGTTAAACGAGTATGGATAGAATCCGATTCGCCTAACATGTCCTTGACTCGACTTGCATATTTTTGGCCTGCACCATCACCATCGGTTAGCACATGCCATTCAATATTTAAATCTTGTGCTAATTTAATCAGTGGTTTTAAGCCACATTGTGCGAATTCAATAACTTGTATCCCTTCAACTAATAAATGATGTCCGCATAACCTCGCTAAGTCAGTTAACAACCAAGTTTCAGTTTCCCCTTCAACTAATAACCAAGCACGTGCGAATAGACTTTGTGGGCGATTCATTCGCAAATGGAAGGCAATACGCCTTAGGTCATTATTAGAGTAATGTTTACGATTAACGGTATAGCTTTTTATCTTATCCGTTTTGCGCACTAAACGTTGAATGCGACTTAATGGGAAAAATGATAATAACTGTGCAGAATTAGTACTGACTAACTTCTGCATTGGTAACAAGGAAAAGAAACGCCATGTGATAGCTAAATTAACTGGGTGTAAGTTATTTTCAGGCTCTTCTAATAACAAAATAGGCGTCGCCCCACGACGAAATAAATGCTCTCCTCGCTCCTCTAAGAATTGTCCTAATACCAGCAGCAGCATGGCGCGATCTGTTTTATGCCCATCCTTTAATAGATCATTAAAACGCGTTAATGCGTTAAAGGAAAAGCTGTGATCCACATATCTTAGTTTTTCATCATTAGGGTAATTGGGTAAATCACCATAGCGCTTGCATAGATAATGATCAAAAAGATACACAATTGAATCACACCCTTTCTTTAATTCTACTTCGGATAATTGCTGTGACGAACTTGTAATACGCTGAAAAATTCGTTTAATACGCGCTTCAGAACGTGCTCTATGGCTATTTAACAAATGTTTAACTGGTCGGTAAGCTTGACCACTATCATTTTGCTCACTCCCTAATCTTAATACAGGCACAAAAGATATAAATTCATTCACCAAATTATTCAAATCACTTTGTGAGAAGTGTTTACGATGCCCCTCTTGGTCTAAAAAGTGTCTGTCCGTAAAGACTTCCCCGCTACTGTCCACACTCCCGTCTACTTGATAAATAATGTATTTATTTCGATCAGATAATGTTACCCAGGCATCGCTAATACTAGCAAAGTGACGTTGTAAAGATTCTTCAGGGTATTGCTCTTTAAAAGTAAAGATAAGATAAATATGGTTAATGATAGGTAGGTCGGAAATAGGGGGCCGATGAAAATCATCTAAGGTGAAGCGATAACTTTTTTTAGCTCCAGATAAAAATAGAGAGAGTGCTTCGAATAAACTCGATTTACCCCAGCTATTTTCACCTAATAACGCACTCAACTCATGCAAATTAATGGATAAGCGATTAATTCCACGAAACCCCACTACTTCAATGTGTTTCAATAGCATATCGACTCCTAATACCAACCAGAGTAATTAAGTGCTTTATTCTGTTTGTTAAATTTTGAGCACCTACTTAAGACAATCGGTATAAATCAAAAATTTTATGATTCAAAGTATCAGAAACTTACTATAAAACAATTAGTAATAGATCACACAAAAAACACAAAATAATAATCAAATTATTAGTATATCGTCATGAATCTATAAAAAATATCCTTTATACTTACTTCATAACCACTAAAAAATAGTGGATATAAGTTACCGTTATTAGCCTCGTATTGCTTATTAGTTTCTATTATATAGCGTTTTATTTTTTACATATTAAGCGAACGGCAAGTGTAGTGGCTCTGTAATAGGTGATTTCAGTAATAAAAATAATTGAATGTCCAATGAATAGAGGAGTCTACTATGAGCAATCTACATCAACTTAATATTTTACCTGAGCAAAGGACTATCAATTTAATTGCTTCTTACAGCAACGACTTTGAACGTGATAATTTTGATTATCACCAACTTCTGGAGAAACTACATAGCACTATGTCACGCAGCCATTTTATGGATGAGCAAGACAATGCAGCTTGGATGAACCATAGAGGTAATGATTATTTAGCGAATCCAAAACTATTTGCACATGCCCCTTTAACTTATTTATGTGCTTTTTTAAGTGAAATATTTAAAAATAATCAGTTAGATGACATTGAAAAAAACATAGAACCCAATATATTTGAAGCTATTTTAAAGCGTTTAAATGATTTTAAATAACACTTTTCACTTGAATTCAAACTTCAAAGAAGAGTAAAAAAACTGAAAAAGAATAGTGTAATTAAAGGTTCAAAAGGTTCAGAGGTTCAGAGGTAAATTAATTTATAATAAACAGTGCCGTTACTATTATGTTGATCAAAAAAGAATCGAAGCCGTCGTTAGCGATTGGCAAATGATTAAGTAGAAATACACGATAATAGCGGCGCTATTCTGATTTAGTGGTCAGGTTTAAAGTTAATACTTACAGAGTTTACTTAATAAAAGTTACTGGCTTAAAAGCTAAACTTGGATCCAAATAATAAACCCATCTCATTTTTTCAAAAATTAAACACTACCCAATTTGATTTGTTATTAGCCTCAGTTGCATTACACTGACTCTACGATGAACATGTAGAGTAATTATGGATTCCTTAACTCAAATAGCCCTAGGGGCAAGTGTTGCAGCTGCAGTTGGTTTCAAACCTTTTGGACGTAAGGTGCTGCTTGTTGGCGCTATCTTAGGTACACTGCCAGATTTAGATGTGTTAATCAGCTATCAAACGGCTATTGATAACTTTACTTTTCACCGTGGTTTCAGTCACTCCTTGATCGTATTAAGTGCTCTCAGCGTGCTTTTATATAGGCTCGCTTTATACTTTAGACCACAATGGAAAGCCTATAAAAAATCATTATTTCTGACCATATTATTACCTTTAATCACACACCCGTTATTAGATGCATTTACCAGTTATGGCACTCAATTGTGGTGGCCTATCCCGGTACAGCCCACCTCTTGGTCAAGTATTTTTATTATTGATCCTCTTTATACTTTGCCATTATTAATCGCAGTTTTAGGGCTTTGGTTGAAAAAAAATACATTAAAGTGGTACAAAATAAATAGCGTTGTTTTGTGTATTAGTTGCGCTTACTTAATACTAGGCCATGCACAATTTTGGTATTTAAAACAAAAGCTAACTATTGATCCGATAGTTAAAAATAGTCAGGTATTTATCTCACCAACACCCTTTAATATCTTTGTATGGCGGATTATTAGCTATCAAGATGATACATATTATGAAACCTTCAGCAGTGTTTTAAATATTCAAAACACTGAATGGCAAGCCTTTGCAACGGGCCGTTCACTGATCAAGCAGTTTAATTCAACAGAGTTACAACGCTTAGAATGGTTTAGTGATGGATTATTGAGCTTTAGCGAGCGCCAAGGTCGACTGATTGCGACGGACTTACGCATTGGTTTATCACTTTATTACCCATTTTCCTTTAGCATTGCAAAGCGAGAACAGGATCAGAACTGGTTAGTGATTCCATCGCAAAAAATGCCGGAACCAGAGGTGAGTTGGGAAATATTAATGGAAACACTGCAATAGAAAGCTTATTCAGGTGACACAATTAAAGATCTATTTCATGACTATAAAGTAATGATGTTACTGCAAATTATAGCTGATCAACATATTGTTTAATTTCAGCTAAAAAATCTTCTCCATATTTATCTAACTTAATATGGCCAACACCTGTGATTGATAAAAATTGCGAGTCATTAGTGGGCATTAACTCACTCATTTCAGACAAAGAAACGTCACTAAAAATAACATAGGGTGGTAAGTTTGCTTGATCAGCTATCTGCTTCCGTAGATGACGTAATTTAGCAAATAACTTATTATCTGCATTAACAGACACGCTACGTCGCTTTTGTTTGGCAGTGGTTTTCACTAGCTGTAACCTAGGAACAGCAAGCATCAAACTATTCTCTGATTTAAGCACTGAACGAGCAGCTTCTGTTAATTGTAAAGCAGAGCCACGAGTTAAGTTTTGCATCAATAATCCGCAATGGATCAATTGCCTAGCAATACTAAACCAATGTTCGGTTGACTTATCCTTACCAATAGCAAAAGTCGATAATTGATCGTGCCCAAGGCTTTTAACACGTGCAGTTTGCGCACCACGTAAGACTTCAACGACATGTGTGATCCCAAAGTATTGCCCAGTGCGATAAACACAGGATAGTATTTTTTGTGCATCCACCGTTGCATCGTAACTTTGCGGAGGATCTAAACAAATATCACAGTTACCACAGGCTTTAGGGCTGTACTCGCCAAAATAATTTAATACAACTCGACGACGACAGGTTTGTGCTTCCGCAAATGCAACCATTGTATTCAGTTTATGTAACTCAATACGCAGTTGCTCTTGATTTGGATTCTTTTCTAATAAGCTACGAATACGCGCAGGATCTGCTGGGTCATAAAATAACATCGCTTGAGCAGGCAAACCATCTCGCCCTGCTCGCCCTGTTTCTTGATAGTATGACTCAATATTCTTAGGTATTTCATAATGCACAACAAAACGCACATTGGGTTTATCAATACCCATACCAAAAGCAACCGTCGCAACTACGATTTCCACTTCATCTTTAATAAATAAATCTTGTACCGTTTGACGTTCTTCTAAGGGTAATCCAGCATGATAACAACGTGAATTTAATCCCTTTGCAGCTAATTTTTGTGCAATCTCTTCAGTACGCTTACGACTAGTGCAATAAATAATTCCACTTTCGTCTTTATGCTGATCTAAATAATTAAATAATTGTGATAATGGGCGATACTTTTCAATCAATAAATATTCAATATTAGGGCGGTCAAAACTGCGAATTTCTATTAAAGGTTGATTGAGCTGTAGGCGCTGTAAAATATCTTGCTGTGTTGCATGATCAGCCGTGGCAGTTAAAGCAACTAAAGGAGTATTAGGAAAATGCTCTTTAAGATTGCCTAATTGTGCATATTCAGGACGGAAGTCATGCCCCCAAGAAGAGATACAATGGGCTTCATCAATAGCAAATAAATTAATAGGCAAGTGTTGTAGTCGAGCAATAAAATCAGGCCGTAAAAGGCGCTCAGGCGCAACGTATAATAGTTTCAACTGCCCACGATGTAGGGAATTAATAATATCATTTTGTTGTTGATAGGAAAGGCTAGAATTTAAATAGGCCGCTGCAACACCACAAGCTTGTAGGGTATCCACTTGATCTTTCATGAGTGAGATCAAAGGTGATATAACGATGCATATCCCCTCTCTTACTAACGCAGGAATTTGAAAACATAAACTTTTACCACCACCCGTAGGCATCACCACCAACGCATCACGCCCTGCGATCAACTCGTTAATAACGGTTTCTTGGCCATCTCGAAATTGCTTGTAACCAAACACATCAAATAAGACGTCATATGCAGTACTAGTGATACTCTGGCTCAAAATATAGCAACCTATTGATAATCTAAGCGGTGAAACGGGCTCGTATTGTAAATCAGCGCCGACATTATTTCAGCCTAAATTTTCTTATGAGACAAACTAACGTGCTGCAAAGTCCTGAGCAAAAGAATCAACTTTTTCCCAATTGGTTAATTCTATGTCCTGTGTTTTATCCGTACTGCCGCCCGTCATTTTCATAATCAACTGAATTAACAGGGTTTGCCACCAATTATAACGTGAATACAACAGCGCTCCGGCAAACACACCTTTGAACTGTGGTTGCCATTGTGAAAGCTGATCAAATTTTTTCATATAGGCATTATTTTCTGGCACTGCTTTTTCTGGTTTACGTGCTGTTAAACAAACCACAAAAAAAGCATTACATACTGCATCTAATTGCGTTTTATGCTGATTAACGAACTTAATTATATTGGGACGAAAGTTGCCATAACGAATAGAGGCACCGATTAAGACTTTTTGGTACAAAGAAAAATCAATGGTCGGATTATCATCAACATTCAATACAATCACTTCGCCAGTAAGCGTTTGCTTAATACGATTAATTATTTTTAATGTTTGTCCATCGACAGAGGAATAAAGTACTAAAGTTTTGCTTACTACACTACTTTCAGTTTGCTTGGTTTCAGCTTGCTTAGCTTGAGTTTCATTAGACATAAGTTAATTTTTCCAGAATACAGGTGTAAATAACACCAACAATGTAAAGACTTCTAATCGACCAAATAGCATGGCAATAATCATCACCCATTTTGAAGCATCACTAACATCATTAAAATGTACCGCAACTTCACCTAAACCAGGCCCTAGATTATTAAGCATGGCTACCACAGAAGAAAACGCACTCAATTCGTCCATACCTGTCATTAATAATGCCAGCATACAAACAATAAAGACCAATGCATAGGTAGAGAAGAATCCCCACACAGCTTCAACAACACGGTCCGGTAAAGCTTTATCACCTAACTTAATTTTATACACGGCTTTAGGATGCACTAAACGCTTTAATTCACGTTGCCCTTGCAAGTTAAGTAATAATACACGAATCACTTTCAAACCACCGCCCGTGGAACCTGCACATCCTCCAATAAAACTTGAGAAAATAAGTAAAACAGGCAACAACAAAGGCCAATCAGAGAAAGAGGTAGTAGTAAAACCTGCCGTGGTTGAAATTGAAACGGATTGAAATAACGCATGGGAAAAGGTGGTTTCTATACTGTTATAAACATCGTGCCCCATTAACATCCAAAAGCAGATAATAGTTAGAATCACCTGAATAAAGATAAACGCGCGCACTTCAGGGTCGCGTCGATAGACGTCAAAACTGAGTTTTTTTGCAGAGAATACCGTGAAATGTAGTGCGTAGTTAATGCCTGAGATAATTAAGAAAACCACGGTGATGATATTGATCACTTCACTATCGAAGTGGCCCATACTGGCATCGTAAGTAGAAAACCCACCAATAGATACGGTTGAGAAGCTATGGCCAAGCGCATCAAACAAGCTCATACCCGCAATCCAAAATGCCAACATACAAGCAACCGTTAAGCATAAATAAACATACCACAGCGCTTTTGCTGTTTCGGCTATACGGGGGGTCATTTTTGAATCTTTCACTGGCCCCGGTGTTTCTGCTCGGTACAACTGCATGCCACCGATACCTAACATAGGCAGTACCGCAACGGCTAATACAATGATCCCCATGCCACCAAACCATTGCAGCATTTGTCGATAGAATAAAATTGATTTTGGCAAATCATCTAACTGAGCAATAGTGGTTGCGCCGGTGGTGGTTAACCCGGAAAAAGATTCAAAAAAGGCAGTCGCAAGATTCATGTCTACGCTGGAGCTCATTAGAAATGGAATTGCACCGACGCTGCCCAGTGTTGCCCAAAACAACACCACAATTAAGAAACCTTCACGTGCCTTTAATTCACCTTTGTGGCGTCGATTTGGGAGCCAAAAAACAAAGCCGATAAATAAAGTGACAAAAAATGCAGCTAAAAAGTCATTACCGCCACCATCTTGATAGATGAAAGCAACAAACACAGGTGGCAACATGGTCAGGCTGAATAGGCCGATCAACATCGCCACAATCCTGATAATTGAACGAATGGCCACTAGCTAGACCAACTAGTTAGCATTAGTTGAAGTATTAATTTGTTTCGCAATGATCTGTCCCTGCATCGATGATTGTAATTTTTGCTTAAACTGTATTATTTGTTCACTATTGACTTCAATTAATGCCACTACTTCTTGTTGATAATCGACATTAATGATTCTTCCTGAATGCGAAGCTAATATATGCTCTACCGTTGCCATTTGGGCATAGTTGCATTGTAACTTAAATTGTTGGAAAAAACGCTTCTCCATTGTAGGCATGGTTGGGCATAATTGCTGCAAACCATTACTGTAAGCACGTACTAAACCGCCCGTTCCTAATTTAATACCGCCTGAATACCTCACTACGACAGCAACAATTTCCCCTACATTAGTGCCTTGTAAAACAGCAAGCATCGGCTTTCCAGCAGTCCCTTTGGGTTCACCATCATCACTACACCCCATATTAACGCTATCTTTAGGGCTGCCTCCAATATAAGCCCAGCAATGATGACGTGCATCTTTATGCAAGGCTTTTATGTCAGCAAGGTATTGCATCGCAGCAGTCTTACCTTGAGCTGGACTGATGAAAGTTAAAAATCGACTTTTTTTAATTTCTTCTTGAAAAAAGACCGTTTTCTGTAAAATTAAATAGGGTTTATTCACTGTTAACTAAAAGACCTTGTGTTTGCATGTCATAGAACCATCAACAACGGAATAGACATTTTGATAAAGTATTTGTTGTCATAATTTTGTTGTCATAATATTGCAGCTAATATACTAGTGCGCCAGATAATAACTAAGCAGTGCTGTTCACTTGTGAGCGAAATCAGCCAACTCTATAGCATATTCACTTCTACTTCATTGATAAACAAGCTAACAACTCTTCAACTTGCTTAGGTTGTAATGTCTCTCTATCAAGTTGTTGAATAAAAACATTAATCACCTTGGCATCAAACGGTTCAATGCTACTGCCCAATAATCGTTTTTTACTGGCGGCTAATAATGTCTCATCGCTTTGATCAAAATCTGCAAATAACAAACTCAATACACAATGATAACGTAATCGAGTTTCGCTTAAATGCCTACTTAATGTCTGGATAAATGACAGATCGCTAAGCGTGATCACGTCATCGTCAACACGAACAAAGCTATTCTGTTGTAATTGTAGTAAAACACGAGTGACTCGCTGTTTAAGTGTTTCTGTTGAAGGCGCTAGGAAATATTCTGCATCGATAAAGCCTAATAAACTACCTACCAACTCGGTTAATGCGGCACAACTAATTTTATTGTTTTGATTGTTTAATTTAATTAAGCCATAACTCACCAATGAAGGCAGCGCAAATACGTGCACAATGGTATTACGGTAATAAGTTAAATGTGCGCTTTGTTTTTGATCACAACTCACCACATAATTAGACTCTGAAAACTTATTCATGGCTAACGCTTGTTGATAAATGAGTTCAACAGATTGTGTTGGATAAGTAATTCTAGAGTCTTGGCTGGTATTCGCTAATAACTGTTGATGTAATTGCAATAAAGCCAGCATGCGATGTTTACCTAGCTGATGATTAGTGCTTGCCAATAATATAGCTGCGCACAAAGGTAAAGCATTCACTGCCGTTGCTTGATTTATTCCCTGCATCACATTATTGGCCAAGTGGTTAACTTGTGTAGCAAATTGCTGCTCAGTAAGTGCTTGATGTCGCCAATTAGGTTGCTGTTGATCGAGATATTGCTTGAGATTAATAGGCTCTCCAAAGTTAACAAAAGCACGCCCAAAATTACGTAGTTTTTTAACAATACCTAGGACTTGCCACGCACTTTCTTGTTGTTTTTTCTGCCCCGACAACTCTTTCATATAAGTGCTTACTTCCATGATATGGTCATAACCAATATACACAGGCACAATCATCACATTACGTTCAGGTTGGTCTAAAAAGGTTTGTACACTCATTGCGAGTAACCCCGTTTTAGCGGGTAGTAACCGCCCAGTTCGACTGCGCCCTCCTTCGGTAAAGAACTCAATCGGATAGCCTTGTTTAAATAACATCGCAAAATAAGCTTTGAATGCTTTGCCATAGAGAGGATCATCTTTAAAACTACGACGTAAAAAGAACGCACCAGAGCGTCTAAAAATACCACCAGCAGGAAAAAAGTTAAGATTCACACCGGCTGCTACATGTGGTGGTACTAAACCTTCTCCAAACAATAAATAAGATAATAAGAGATAATCCATATGACTGCGGTGACAAGGCATATAAATAATTTCTGCCCCACTCTGTGTTGCATCACGCACCGCTTGTGCATGATTAACTTCGATACCTTGGTAAATACCATTCCAGACTTTAGACAAAATAGATCGGAAAAAACGCAAAAAACGATATGAAAAATTACTACTAATCTCTTCTAAATAAGCATGGCATTGCTGAGTAACCTGCAACTCACTTCGACCACTTTGCAGGGTTTCTTGTTGAATAGTTTGTTGCATCATAGGACTGGCGATAACACGTTTGATCATCGCTTTGCGATTAGGGATTTGAGGCCCACGACTAGAACGATTTTGAGTACTAAAATAGTGCAAGGCTACTCGTGCAAGTTTATGCGCTAAATGTTTTGAGTGTTTGTTTTTTTCTACTAATGATTGAACAGAGATGGGTACATTAAAACGTATTAAATGATCACTACCCGCAGTGAGAATAGACCATGCTTTTTGTAAGCTACTTACATTATGATGCCCCAGAAAAGCTTTTCGTGGATTGCTTTTACCTGGATTTCTACCCCAGAAAAATGTCACTGGTACTAATTGCACATCAAGCTCTGTATCCTGTTGATGCAACGATAATAAATGTTGGTATTGCGCTAAATAAGCAGACTGCTGTTGCTTTAGCGGTTTCTTTTTAAAGAAATACCAATCATGCAGGTAAATAACAGCGGGCAGGGTAATACCATGCAATTGCAAAGGCTGATAAGGGTCGGGTAAAGCTTGCTTAATACAGGCTTTTTGTAGTGCTAATAAATCGCTAGCACTATTTTGTTCCAACACATAAATAATAGGACGAGAGAGGTCTAACTTTAACTCAGTAACAGGGTTTTGTGGCACCACCACACTCTTCACCCAAAAACGACTGATCAGCTTAGACCAAAAAGAGCCTTTAACTAGCACATACTTTCCTTGTTATTGTCCATTATATTGGCTTTAGTTTAACATACAAAGCTAGTGCGTATAGGCGTTGACAAGCATTCTGAGACCGCTGGCAAATGATTCCTCTCAATCAACAGCTAAATGATGACCAAGTGATGTCTATTTGTTAAAGTGTGCGCTTCAATTAATGCACATGAGATTGCTTATTAATGCAAAAAAATACTGGAATAAAGCGAATATTTCTTGCTTTTGGTTATTCACTAAAAGGCATCAAAAGTGCTTTTAAATATGAAGCTGCTTTTCGTCAAGAGGTGTTACTAGCAATTATTTTAATCCCTATTGCCTTATTAGTAGATGTCACTAAAGTAGAGCGCATACTTTTAATTTCGCCAGTGATCTTGGTATTAATATTTGAAATAATTAATTCAGCCATTGAAGCCGTTGTAGATAGAATTGGCAGTGAGTTCCATGAACTTTCTGGGCGCGCTAAAGATATGGGCTCATCAGCTGTCTTAATTGGTTTGTTATTAACCGCATATATTTGGATTGAAATCCTGTTTATTTAACTTACTTCACTCATTAGGATTCTAATATGGCGGATAGACCTGCTTTTACTAAACAAAAAAATAAAACGCATTCACCAATAAAAACGGTTCCCCACTCTTTTGAAGCCGAACAAGCGGTCATTGGCGGTTTATTATTAGACAATGATACTTGGTCAGATGTTTCTGAGCGAGTGGTTGACCGTGACTTTTATACACGTGCACATCGCCTTATTTTTTCAACTATTGAAAAACTAAGCAGCAATGATATTCCCGTAGATATCGTTACACTGTCAGAAAAGCTTGAAGATACACAGGAATTAGAAGGTATTGGAGGCATTGCTTATTTAGCGGAACTATTACAAAACACGCCAAGTGCAGCTAACATCAATAACTATGCAGATATTGTTCGTGAACGCGCCATTGTTAGGGAGTTAATTGGTGTAGCCAATGATATTGCAGAGGCAGGCTATGATACCGAAGGTCGTGATAGTGCAGAGCTGCTAGATTTTGCAGAAACTAAAGTGTTCCAAATTGCAGAGGCTCGAAATAATCAAAATGAAGGCCCGCAAGCGATTAAAGATATCCTCAAAGAAACAGTCGCAAAAATTGATGATTTATGTAAAAACCCTCGCGATGGTATTACCGGGTTGTCCTCTGGTTACAATGATTTAGACCAAATGACCACGGGCTTCCAACCCGGTGATTTAATTATTGTAGCGGCGCGTCCATCAATGGGGAAAACTACCTTTGCCATGAACTTAGCGGAACATGCGGCCCTTAATGCAGACAAGCCAACCATTATTTTCTCATTAGAGATGCCTTCAGATCAGATCATGAATCGTATGTTGGCTTCTTTAGGACGTATAGACCAAGGTAAAATTCGTACCGGCCAATTAGATGAAAACGATTGGGCTTCATTATCTTCTACTATGTCTATTTTATTAGACCGCGGTAAAATGTTTATTGATGATAGCTCTGGTTTAACACCAACGGAATTACGTTCGCGCGCACGTCGTATTGCACGTGACCACGGCGGTGTTAGCATGATCATGGTCGATTATTTACAATTAATGCGTGTCCCTTCTTTGAGTGAAAACCGTACCTTAGAGATTTCAGAAATCTCACGTTCTTTAAAAGCATTAGCCAAAGAGTTACGTTGTCCTGTTATTGCCTTATCTCAGTTAAACCGTGGTCTTGAGCAACGTGCTGATAAGCGCCCTATTAACTCAGACTTACGTGAATCGGGTGCGATTGAGCAAGATGCTGATTTAATTATGTTTATTTATCGAGATGAAGTTTATCACGAAGATAGTGAGCACAAAGGCATTGCAGAAATCATCATTGGTAAGCAACGTAACGGACCAATTGGTAAGGTACGTTTAACGTTCCAAGGGCGTTACTCTCGTTTTGATGATTACACCGGTACTGCTTATCATGGTGATGAATAATAAAAGTTGATAGCGCCCATGACTACTCACTTGAGAAGCTACGGATACTCAAGTGGGATATGACTTACGCTACAATTAACGGCTAACTTAAATAATTTAGAAAAGGACAATGATGGACAAGTTTGATCAACTATTTGACTGCTCAAATAAAAAGTTAAGCTTGTACCGTTTCTCATTACCTTTAAAAAAAACCATTAATTTTAAAGGCCATCATTTAAGCACCCGCGAAGGACTATGGTTAATTGAGCACAGCCCACATGGGCAAGATTATATTGGTGAAGTATCGCCTCTGCCCGGTTTTAGCCAAGAAACACTTGCTGCATGTCAAACGCAACTAATCGATGCCTTACAAGCCGGAACGTTGACCAATCAATGCATAAGCAAGCAACAAGCAAACCATCAACAAGTAGATTTTACAGCGCCTTTTTTACCGAGTGTCAGCTTTGCTTTATTTTGCCTACAGCAACGTATTCCCTGGGCATTACAAACAAGTAATGTAGCGCAAGATATTGCTTTAATGACCATACCTTTATTGCAAGGTAGCCTGAACGAAATTATTAAGCGCTATAGAGAGTTAAATTATCCAGCAACAGTAAAATTGAAAGTAGCGCGTTTATCGGTGGCAGAGGATATTAAAGTCATACAAAGCCTTATTGAACTTAATCCCGCTGTTCAGCTACGCTTAGACGCCAATCAGCAGTGGACTGCAATTCAATATATCGACTTCCTAGATGCGATTGACAGAAAATGTATTGATTATATTGAAGAGCCAACGCTTTCTACTATGGATAATATATCCATTTCAACACAATTTAAGGTCTCCATCGCATTAGATGAGAGCTTATTAATATCCAATCTATTGCCTATCAGCAAATGTATTAAAGCGTTAATCATCAAACCTACATTGATTGGCTATTCTGCTCGTATTCAGGCTTTATTAACGCATGCACAACAGCAACAATTAAGTCTTAGCATGAGCGCGAGTTTTGAATCCCCAATCGCTCTACAGCAACTGGCTTATCTAGCAAAGCAATGGCAACAAAAAACTCAATTAAAGGTAAGCTTAGGCTTAGATACCTTACACGCTTTCCAACCTGAAATAAGTCATGCTATTAAGGATAATTCAGACTTACAAAGATTCATTACATCTCAGGCAATTTGTATATGGCACTCTTAATTAACCACTGCCCCGTTCGCTGGCATGCTATTTATCATAGTCACTGGACTGCGTTGCAATATGATCAGCAATCGATCACCTACCAGCAGTTAGATCAACTATTAAGCGCACTGCAAAGACAATTACTGACACAAATTAACCTAACTACTCCAATTTCAACTTCAACTCCACCGTCAATGGTCAGGCTTGCTTGTATCGCCAGTAATGGTATTGAATTGCTATTAATGCAATTATTATGCGTACGAGCAGGCTGGCTATTTTGTCCGCTAAACCCACGCTTTACCGCTATTGAGTTGTCGCAAAGATTGGCAGTATTAAATACGCCGTACTGTTGGATTGAGAATGAGCAAGATGCAGACTCCCTACCGACCTCGTCACCTCAATTACAAATAGATTTTGAATTGCTGTTATCAAACCTTCATGAGCAGGCTTCACCTTCTATTGCAGTAACTGCAAATATATCCACTTCCGCAATAACGCTCACGCCTTTATTGATTGAACCAGAACAAGCTTGCAATATTATTTTCACTTCTGGTAGCAGCGGTTTTCCTAAAGCGATTGTACATAATTATCGTAATCACTTTTTTAGTGCGCTGGGCTCACAAAGACTGATCCCTCTTGCTTCACAGGATCATAACTTATTGTCCCTACCACTATTTCATATTGGTGGATATGCAACGGTATTACGAACCGTTATTGCAGGAGCATGCATACACTTAACCACTTATCCATTGACTGTTGCCTTATTACAACAACACAGGATCACGCACTTATCCTTAGTTTCAACGCAATTGATCCGCTTATTAGCAGATCCTTTATTTAATGCGAAACAATCTGCCATTAAACATGTTTTATTGGGTGGGAGCGCTTTTTCAGAAGAGCACCTAACAGCGTTAGCTGCACGTGGATTTCACTATCACTTAAGTTACGGCAGTACTGAAATGGCCTCGCAAATTGCCACCTCTGATAACAGTAGTCAGCTACAGGTTTTACCGTATAGAGAAATAAAAACACACCGAGGTGAAATTTATATAACTGGCGAAACACGATTTATTGGGTATTTCCGAGATAATGCAATACATAAAATTGCAGCAGAAGAATGGGTTGCAAGTGGTGACTTGGGCACACTGAAACAACATCAATTATCTATTATAGGACGTAAAGACAGACAATTTATTAGTGGTGGCGAAAATATTCAGCCGGAGGAAATAGAGCGAGTATGTTTACAATATGGTCGTGTTAAACAAGCTTATATTTGTCCCACCAAGGATCAACAATATGGTCAGCGCATTGCGCTCTTTGTTTTATTTTCAGACTCAACTCAATTTGATCTAGATTGTCAGCAACTTAAACATTACCTTGGCCAACAACTGATCGGCTTTAAACAACCCGATCATTATCTTGCTTGGCCTTTGAAATTAGCAAATAACCAAGCATTAAAAGTGCCCAAACAAGTTTTCATAGACAGTTTAAGTAAGCAAGGACTAACCTAGGGTGCGTTTAATACTATGCTCATATACCAATTGTTCTGCATTATTAATCAAAGATAGTAAATCGGGATGACTTTCTTTTTTATACTCAACGATTCCGGTATCAATCACTAAACGACTTTTTCTAATGGAGCTTGAATTAAACTTTCGAACATTATTGTCTAAGCGAGGAAACAGCCCTGTATCGGTAATATGATATTCACTATCTGTCATTAAAATAACAAACTCATCCCCACCAATACGCGCCACTAAATCGGTTTCTCTAAAGGTATCAGTCAATATATTTGCAAAAGACATTAATAATTGATCTCCCTCTGCTTCACCATGGTCTAAATTAATCTTGGTTATACCAACAACATCAATATATAAGGCAAAGAAAGGTTTGTTAGCACGTTGGCTTAAACGGAAATAATTATCTCCGGCACTGACAATACCGCGATGGTTTAATAACCCAGTAAGCTCGTCGGTTAGCATCAATTCATTATTTTTATCTAATAATGATTTATCAACGGTAATATCGCGGGTGATTTCAATAATCCCCTGAATTTGTTTTTCTGTTGAATAATAGGGATGCTGAACAATCTCATAGGTTCGAGCCTCGCCTTTGGCGTTATATTTAATAGTTTCTATACGATGCACTTGCTCTGTATTCTTGGTTTTTAGTATAGGACACACACTTTTATTACATTGTAGGCACGTAAACAGAGTATCACAGTCTGTATCTAGTAAATCATCTACCTTATGACCGCTTAATTGTGCCAACACTTTATTGACAAAAGTAGTGCGTCCTTGAAGATTAAAAATACGCACACCTAATGGTAATAAATCCATAAATTGAGTTTGATCGAATATTGATGATTTTAAAGATTGATTGAGTGATTTACGGTCACTAATATCTTTAATGTAACCAATATAGCCAATCATTTCTCTACTCAATTGCGAATTTGCATAATAGAAAATTTTGGCTCTGTTCCAGAATCATGTTGTCCAATTTTTTCTATGCTTAACTCTTTGTAAATATTGAGATTACGGTTATTTCGAAGATTTTATAACATCTTGTAATTTATAAGATAATAAGGTCGACAACAGTAAAATGGAACAGAGCCAAAATTTTATAGCTTGAAGGATCATTTTCTTTTAATTTCTCGGGCTCTACTTCAATGCATCCACCAGCTTGATTAATATCCGCAATAGATATAGTTAATGCTTCAGGTTCAATGGCTGCACTGTGTTTTTTATCTAATAACTGCGCTCTAGTAACATTAAAGAAACGGTAAAACGCCTTATTAGCAACAATATATTCATTATTAAAACCTTTAACAAAAATAGGGAAAGGTAAACCATCTAAAAAACACTGATAACGCAATTGTAAACGACTCAACGTCATGTACTTTCTAAAGGTATACAGTAATGTTAATAGCACCATCAATAATAGAATAAGTGTGATCGCATATTTGTCAGATTGTGAAAGATACAACTTCATCATTGGAGAAAAAGTGAGTACACCACCTACCGCATAACCACGCGCATCATGAACGGGCATGAAAACAGCAATACCATCTTCTCCTGCAATACGAGTATTGACTGAAAAGCGTTTCAATTGCATTAATTTTGTTTCTTCAGCTAGGCCTAGGCTTTGTTTTAATTGCGCCAAATTAGCCGCACTTAGATCTCCTAATCTAGGGTTTAATTTGTTTTCGTTGATGCCAATATAAAAAGCATCGGAAAAAGCCGTTTCTTGATATAACTTGGCTTTTTGTTGGGTCGATAAGAGTGGTCTTTTTGCTAATAAATATTGCGATTTTACTGCGCTAGTTGACATTAATATTTTTTTCATTGCAGTTAATGGCATAGCGACTTCTACCACGGCGATAAAATTATTCTTGTGATTAAAAACAGGAAAAAAATAACTATACAGGTAACGGCCATTTTTCAATGACAAACCAAACGAGGTTTCTTTATTTTGTAGTACCTTTCTCAAGGCAGTATTGTCGACGTTATTTTTATTGGTTGGTTCTGTAATTTGTTGCAATGTTAACAATGATTCACCATTACTTAGATACACCTGTTGATGTTCAAAATTTTGGCTACTACTACGAAATGAAGGCTGCAATTTTTCATACAAACTTTGTTTAATCGAGGCTAAAACTTGCGGAGCATTTATATTGTTATTTGCCTTTTCTAGTAAAGGTAAGATAGCTTCATTATGATATTGTAAATCATACAATAAGCCAGCATTAGACTTCACTTGAGCTAGTGCAGAGACAAAACTATTGTATACTGCGCGCTCAACTAATTGACGTTGTTGTTTTTGGCTTTGATCATTGGACATGAACATAAAAATAAAAGTGATCAAGATGACAGTGAGTACAACAAAAATAAAGTCGGAAGAGTGAAAACGCTTTGCTCTCAACATTTTAAACCCAAATAAATATACAAAAAATATTAATGAGTATATATCAATTAGACTAGACACTGTTGATATTTTAAGGTTGTTTTTGAAGCGATTAAGCCACTGTGAGGTAATCACTCTTTATCGATAAGCGATAACGGCATCATTACAAAAAAGTAGAAATGCCTAAAAGTATTTCAACATTTTTAGCTAACAGCCTATTAAGTTTAGCCTTGAACAAAAGTAATAATAAAAGAGCAATCAACACAATAAGATTCAAAGACATAATAGGTATTTCTAATATTATTCGTTAGAATCATACCTCCCCGATAGCAGAGAGCAGTTTATGGATATATACAAATTAAAATCTAGCTTTATTCACCCAAGATATTGGTTAGCTTGGCTAGGGATCTTAATTCTCTTTTTATCGTCATTATTACCTTATTCAACAATATTAAATATTGGTAAATACTTAGGGCGACTAGCGATCCCTTTTGCTAAAAAACGTTTTCATACTGCACGTCGTAATATTGAATTATGCTTTCCTGAACTGACACCGGAACAAGTTGATCAGAAAGTAAAAGCGAACTTCGAAAATACGGGTATTGCTTTATTAGAAATGGGCATGGCTTGGTTTTGGCCAAGTTGGCGTGTACGTGGTTTACTAAGTGTGCGAGGCATTGAACATCTACAACAAGCCACCCGACAAGGCAACGGTATTATCTTTTTAGGTGCACATTTTTTAACTTTAGAGATGGGCGCGCGTGCATTAGGCTTGATTCACCCAAGTTATGCGGTGTATAGAAAAAATAGTAACGAAGTTTTAGATTATTGGTTCTACTGGGGACGTATGCGCGAGCATAAAGCGATGCTAGATCGCAAAGATTTTAAAGCGATGTTACGTGTATTAAAAACCGGACAAGCATTATGGTACGCACCCGACCATGATTATGGGCGACACAAAAGCAGTATATTTGCACCATTTTTCGATGTAGAGAGCGCTAACACAGTGTCTGGCACAAGTACTTTAGCGCGTGTTAAAGATAGTGTTGTTATTCCTGTGTTTTTAAAGCGTCTGCCTGGTTCAGAGGGCTATGAATTAATTTTTTATGAAGCGTTAAGTGATTTTCCAAGCCAGGATTTAAAGGCTGACACCACTTATACTAACCAACAGATAGAGCGCATGGTTAGTGAATGTGATGATCAATATATGTGGCTACACCGTCGCTTTAAGACCCGCCCAGAGGGAGAACCTTCGGTGTACCAATATCACTAATAAAGTTTGATTTAATGTGCATTAAAAACACAAACAAAGGCGAGTTGCGTTACAAAGCAGTCTCGCCTTTATTTTTATACCTCTTAGTTTGCCGACTCCGCTGCATCTTGATTTATTTAAAAACATTAGCGGAGCCTAAGCTAGGAACTGACTCAGTCTAAAAAAGCTGTTCCCATACTGCAATTACAGCATTACGGTCTTCAACTAACTGATCTGCCTGTGTAATGCGTTTCTTTTTACCCAAGCTTAAACGATGGGCGGCATCTCGAATATGACAGTAGGCATCAATCAATTGTTTTGCTTGCCGCTCAGTTAATAACCCAAGCTGCTCGCAAGCAGCAAAAATACGCAAATTATCCGACCACTCTGTTAAGCGCTCAGGGAATTCGTTGGCATGAGCTAGCACCAGGTACTGTGCAATAAACTCAATATCGACCATTCCCCCTGGAGACTGCTTAAGATCAAACTCCTGACTTTCAGCACGATTCAAGTGATCCCGCATTTTAGCGCGCATCTCCGATACGTCTTTTTTTAATAACTGTTGGTCTCGCGTTTGACTTAATATTTCTGCCCGTATTTGCGTAAACTCTTTTTGCATAATGCTATCAATAAATACTGGACGGGTGCGAACTAAAGCTTGATGCTCCCATGTCCATGCGTTTTCTTTTAAGTAGCGATGAAACCCAGCCATACCTGCGACAAGTGGCCCAGAATCACCCGATGGGCGTAAACGCATATCTATTTCATACAGAATGCCAGAGTTAGTACGCGAGCTAAATAGGTGAATAATACGTTGTGCTAAACGGAAATAAAATAACTGATTATCGATGCTACGAGTACCATTGGTTACACCTGATATATTAGTATCATGTAGAAATACCACATCGAGATCAGACTCATAACCAAGCTCTAAACCGCCCATTTTACCATAGCCGATCACCGCAAAACCTTTACGGTCAGTGCTCGCAACATTACTCGGTATACCAAATTTTTCAGTAATTTGAGCCCAAGCTATTTGTACCACATACTCAAGAATAGCCTCGCTTAAACAAGTTAAATGATCACTTACCTGAGGTAATTTAATACCCTTTGTAATATCGGCGGTGGCAATATGTAAAAATTGCATCTGTTTAAATTGACGCAACGCTTCCATTTGCTGCTCCATATCCTCTTCAGGAATACGTAGCATAAACTGCTGTAACTCGCTTCTATAATTACTTAACTCCGTTGGATGGTAGAGTTTTTGAGGGTCTAACAACTCATCGAGTAAAATAGGGTGACGAGCTAACTGCGCGGAGACTCGAGGACTAGCTGAACATAATTTTAATAGCTGATTTAGTGCCCCCTCATTTTCATTCAATAACTCCAAATAAGCGGTACGGCGCATAATATTTAAAATCAGATGATGAATACGCTCAAAAAGACTGTCCGGATGAGAAAAGGCACAAGTTAAAGCAATAATTCTTGGTAATAATTTATCAATTGTTGCTTGTCCTCGTGGGCCAATCGGACGGCGACTAATATCTTCTTTTAAAGAAACAATCATTTTTGAAAATGCAACAACCTGCTTATCGGCTTTGCTGCTTGGTTTAATATGTTTACTTAAAATAGGTTCAATTTCTTCACTAGAAAGCTGCAACTCCCACAATTCAACAAACTCTTCCTGCGGTTCATTTTGTTGCTCCTCAGATTCCCCAATAACCCAGTTGAATTCCTTGTGTACGTTTTCCATTACTTGATTTAAGCGCGTATAAAAACTTTCCCAGTCTTCAAATTTCATTACTTTAATTAAGCGTAGCTTATCTAATTCGTTATTCGGTAATGTCTGCGTTTGCTGGTCGCCAATTTGCTGCAATACATTTTCTACTGCGCGTAAAAAATGATATGAATCCAATAAACAAGTAACTCTATCCGCCGGTAAGACCTCTGTTTCTGCAATTACTTTTAAAGTTTGTTGTAACCCTTTGCATTGTAGTTGCAAATCCCTTCCACCATGAATAAGTTGAAAAGCTTGTGCAACAAATTCAATTTCACGGATCCCGCCCATACCCAATTTAATATTATCTTTCAAACCTTTACGGCGTACTTCAGCACTGATCATTGCTTTCATTTTTCGTAATGACTCAATGGCACTAAAATCAATATAACGTCTAAACACAAAGGGCCTAAGCATTCCTTCGAGCTCTTGCTTGTAAATCCCTTCCTTACCTAAAACACGCGCCTTAACCATCGCATAACGTTCCCATTCTCGACCATGAGTTTGGTAATAATCTTCAATAGAGTTAAAGGTTGTCACTAATGGCCCAGACTCACCAAAAGGACGTAAACGCATATCTACACGGTATACAAAACCATCAACGGTTATTTGGTGTAGTGCAGCAATTAAACGCTGCCCTAATTTAGTAAAAAATGCAGAGTTTTCAATAACGCGTCGCCCGCCTTCGGTTTGGCCGCGTTCAGGATAAGAAAAGATAAGATCAATATCAGAAGAGAAGTTGAGTTCTTTACCACCTAACTTACCCATGGCAAAAACATACATTGTTTGTTGCTCACCGGACTCTCCGATTGGCGTACCTTGCTCTTGGCATTGCAACTGATATAACCAATTTAAGCTTTGTAAAATTAACTGATCTGCTAATAACGAAATGTGGATAAAGCTTTCCTGCAAAGTACTTAGATTTAAGAGCTCTCGCCAAGCAATGACCACCATATGCTTACGCCTAAAAAAACGTAATGTTTGGTGTAATTGCGCTTCATTCTCAGTCTCTGACAGAGCGGTTTTTAGCTCTATTATCAATTGCTCAGTGCGATCGGTTGTGGTTAATAAGTTACTTTCAAATAAGCAGGGAATAAGAGTTGGCTGCTTTATTAAAGACTCTGCAACAAAATCACTTAATGCAAAAACGTCATATAATTGCTGAGAGTGATCATCACTTAAGCTCGATAAATCAAAACGTTCACCAAGTTGTTGCATATATTTTTGTGCTACTTCATTTAATAAAGACATACATTGCTCACAATAAGATTCGATAGTTGAGGAAGGCGCTACTCTTATAGAGTTTACCTTCCTTAAAATAAAAAGTGAGGTAAAAAAGCATCATAAGCAGATCCCTAGTCTTAAATGCATGATCCTACGCACAGAATAAAATATTACTAATGACGCACTAAGCACCACTAAAATCAGTCATGACACACAAGAATAACAAACCTGCTCTACATTTTTACAATGATGGTCATTGAAAAGTAATTTTGAAGCACCATTATTATGAGACTAGCAACAATTTAAAACCGATAAGTAGCTGACTAAGATAGTGACAACGAGTAGACTTTAATAACAGCATTCACACCGAGTTAAGTAAAACGACGAAAATAAACGCAGAAATCCATTGACATATAATGGCTTGGCTACTAAATTAATACTCACATGACATTTAATGTCAAACACGGTTAAGGAACACGATGAATATTCATACTATTGCTACCCATTTAAATAAATTAGCAGACGATACCGAAACGGGCTTCAATTTTGACTGTACGCCAATCAATGGTGAAATAGATGTACTACAAGTAGAAATTATTGACCGCGAAGAGATCCCCATTTTTGTTTCTATCAGTGATAACCAAATTTTATGTATTGCCTACTTATGGGGTGAAGATGAAATTAAATCAGAACTTAAAGCAAATATGATGGAAGCAATGTTAGAAATGAACATTCCTATGCCGCTTTCCTCTTTTGCTAAAGTCGAAGACAAATATGTTGTCTTTGGCGCGCTATCAATCAACTCAAGCTTAGAAGATATAGAGCTTGAATTAGTCACTCTCAGCGATAACAGCCTTGAAGTGATCAGTGAAATGGATAGCTACTTAAATTAATTCGGAGTTTAAAAATGAACATATTTAGAAAAATAATCACTGCAGTACGCGGTGGTGCAACAGAAGCTGGTGAAGCAATTGTAGATGCTAACTCGACTAGAATTTTTGCTCAAGAAATTCGTGACTCAGAAAAACATATCACAATTGCCAAGCGTGATTTGACTTCAGTGATGGCTAAACAAATGCAAACAGCTCGTGAATTAGCGCAATTACAAGCCAGCATCAAAGAGCATGAAGGTTATGCAATGCAAGCGCTAAACCAAGGCAATGAAGCATTAGCTATTGAAGTTGCTGAAAAAATAGCAGAACTTGAAAGTAATGCAGCAGATCAACAACAAGCAAATGAAAGCTTCTTAAATAGCATTGATCGCTTAAAAGAATTGATTAAAAAGAGTGAACGTAAGTTAACTGAATACAAACGCCAGTTGACCATGGTAAAAACCACAGAGAGTGTACAAAAAGCAACATCTGCAATCTCAGATAACTTTACTGCAAGCAACTCTAAATTATTAAATGCCAAAGATTCACTAGAACGAATCAAACAAAAACAAGCAATGTTTGATGATAAACTGCAAGCAGCAGAGCAATTAGCCTCTGAAAACTCAGACCAATCATTAAAAAATAAACTGCAAGATGCAGGTATTGGGGCTCAACAAAATAGTGCACAATCGGTATTAGATCGTTTAAAAAATAAATAAATTTTATTTTGAAACATCACTAATACGGTTACTATAACAATAAAGCACGACTTGCTTAGGCAGTCGTGTTTTTTTGCATCTAGCTAACGCTTACATCACATATTTGCTAAAGGATATTTATGCGTTTTTTAAAATCGTTATTTAGTAAACAAGCAACAACACCAACACGTGCTTTGAATCAACCAGATCAGCTATTAATCGGTGATATTTTTTGTTTCGATGATAGTTTTGCATTACCTGAAGTAATGCGTAAGCAACAGCTACAAGTTAACGATGTCATTACCATTGAATTTAAACATCAACATTATGTACAATTGATTGCGCAAGGTAGTAATCAAAAATTGGTTTATCTGAGTTTTCCTAAAAACCCTAAAAATCTTATACAGTGCAGCCTATTATTAACTCGTGCTGAAGTAGAAGCTTTATTTGATATGGATGCTTTTTCTGATATTTTTAATGCTCCTGGCAACGCACGTTTAACACCGACAGCAAAACAACACACTTATGCAGATATGTTAGCCACGGAATATATCCAGCAAGACTTTTCAACATCTGGCTACATTCATCAAGCCGATTATCGGGACAGTAAACCACCACAATATTCTGATCAGGAACATGGTCAAGAATTTGAATATTATTCACTTGAAGGCAATGAAGGTTTACGTAAGATAGAAATCTTTATTTTTGAGAATGGTGATACCGATGTATATTTATCAAGCTTGCGCCCTGCAAGTGATATTGCAGAATTATGGATCAAAGGAGAATAAACATGCCAATTGGTGAATTACCTAAAAAATGGCAGCAATCAGCAAAAGTTGTCAAAGCAGTGCAAATCGCTTTCGATATGGATAGCAAGCTGCAATATAGCATTCGCCGTAGCGCATTAGATGAAGGGATCAGCCCTTCAGAAAAGATCAGAGACTTATTAGAATTAACCACACACAAAAAGCCTAAACGCCCACGTTTAACAGTGAGTTTAAGTGCAGAAGATTATATGCAACTAGGGCAACGCTATAATATTTCATCTGAAAACCAATTAGATATTAAAAAGTGTGTGATCGAGGAGTTAACTAAATTTGCTTCTAACAGTGAATATTTTAAAGAAAAATAAATACAATACTCTTTACCAATCAAAAGGCTTTAGCTACTTGAATGGTAAAGGGTACATCACTACAGAGTAACAATGCTTGTTGGCAAGACCACCGGTTATAGATTTATAACGAGTGACTTT
This sequence comes from Vibrio sp. 1-Bac 57, assembly GCF_037546855.1. NCBI lineage: Bacteria > Pseudomonadati > Pseudomonadota > Gammaproteobacteria > Vibrionales > Vibrionaceae > Vibrio > Vibrio sp. 1-Bac 57. Next base: position 50,095 of record NZ_JALAAC010000009.1, read on the forward strand.
ACGCTAAAAATAGAGTTGTCTACAAATAGCCCTATAAAGTATCTAGCAATATTAAACTTTGGTTAAAAGCACCGTATAACCATAAATTTCATCGGTCATATCAGTTACTTCTTTCAATACAACCACAGAGCCTTCTACTGTTTCTTTCACTTGTACCAAACTATTATTGATTTCTTCAGCAACTGTTGCCTGATCCTTAGCAGCAGAGGCTATTTGATAATTTAACTCAGAAATATGACTTACTTTACCAACGATGTCTGAAAGTTTAATACCCGCTTTGGTCACTTCTTTCACGCCAATTTCTGCTTCTTTAACACTACTATCCATTAAACCAACGGCTTGTTGCGCACTCTTTTGTAACTGTTCAATCATTGCTTGGATTTCAACTGTCGCATCTTGTGTGCGTTTAGCAAGGCTACGCACTTCATCAGCCACCACTGCAAAACCGCGTCCATATTCACCCGCGCGTGCAGCTTCAATCGCTGCATTTAAGGCTAATAAGTTGGTTTGGTCAGAAATACTGCGAATAGTATCGACTACACTGCCAATGCTCTCAACCTTACTTTCTACGTTATTAACGGCAATCGCTGAATCATCAATATTTTTAGACAATGAATTGATGGAAGTGATCGTCGCATCAACAGCACTGCGGCCTTCTTCAGCGACATTTGTCGCTTCCAAAGTAGAAGTTGAGGCACTTTCTGCATTACCTTCTACTTCTTTTACGGCAGTCGTCATTTGATTCATCGCCGTCGCTAGTAACTCTATTTGCTCAAACTCTTCGGCTACAGATTCATTAATAACTTCCATGCAGGCACCAAATTGCTCAGTCACTTCATGTAATTGAGTCAAAGTACTAGCTGTACTTTCACCATACTTTGTAGCTTCGGCGATCTGATCATTAGCAACGAGATAAAGCTGAGAGAATGCACCTTCTAATTGCTCTGGTTTTGAGGTGGTAGGGTCTTGAAGGTATCGTTGCAAAACGGCGAGTTGCTTATGATTACAGTGATGTTGCCATACCACGACTAAAACTAATAAAAATACAACAATAAAGGTAGCCACTAAATTAACCACAAAAAACTGATTAATCACTAATATAAACAGTGCACCAAGGAAAAATAGAATAATACCTTTGGTCAGAGGAGATGTATTAACTAATTGTTTTTCTAAGCTATTTAACTGTACTTGTGGCATATATTAACTCAATTCAATAAAAGGAAAATAAAGAGGAATAGTAATCTATCGACTGTCATCGAGAAATATTAGTTGAAATATTATTAAAATCTACTCAATTATAGTTAAAACCAACACATTTGTGATTATTTACCTACTCTTGACTTCTTATTGCGCATAATTGAAATATAAACAGAAAATTTGTATCTATTTCATACAAAAAGACATGGTTTTGAAAAGCACTGAGCGAAGCAATAACTATTTATTGCTTCGCTCAGTTAACCTAAAAATTAAAGAAGGTAATAATGGGAGTCCTTCAAGTTACCTTGAACTCGGGTTAATTATCAGGATCAATCCAATACATTTCGTTTAATAGTGCACGCTGTTTAGACTGCTCAATCGCGCTTAATAAAGAATATTGCTTACGCTTAACCCATTTAAGATATTCATTTTTCGCTTCGCTGTTTTCTTCATCAAGAGCTAACTCATATATAGTATCAAGCATCGATAACTCATGAATCCCCTGATAAATATCTAACCATGGATAACAATACTCAGCAATTCGTTCCGTGCTAAATAAATTACCAAAGCTAAACCCAGTCATTAAGTTTGCCGCTAGCAATCCTTGGTGTGCGAGTAGTTTATCAATACTTAATAAGGGTTCAGAAGATAATGCTATTTTTAATTTAGACCACCCATCGGTTAACGCGGTATCAGAAAATGAAAGTAATGATACTGGCGGCGCATCAGTTTGTGGTGTTTTTTCAAGCTGAATTAACCATTCTGTTAATCCTAAAACAAAGTGGCAATAGCGAGAACTGTGCAACATATTAAAAATATCTTCTTCACTCGGCAGCGCCTGATCAGCTAAGTGTAGTTTTTTCTGTAATTGCTTTAATCTCGGTAATTTTCGAATATAGTAAGCTTTATTCTCTAATAAATTTCTAAAAACTAAACGTTCATCTACCCATGAAAAGCTTCTAGCAAGCCATTGTAGGTCTTCAATCCAAGCACAACCGACAAAAGAAACGCCTGCTTCCTTAAAAAGATGAATATTTTGATGTAAAAACATAATACTTTTTTGCAACTCAACTAAGGCGCTAAAATCACCTCCTTCAAGGTAGCAATTTTCATGATACTGCAAATGTTTTAAACCATGTTGAAAATTTACTGACATCGCTTCTTGTAAATTCATATCATGATTTAAAGTAGAAAAGTCGATTGGTTTAACGACAAAATCAACCCCTTCTGTGAGCATATATCCACGTTGAGCTTTACTTACATTACCTAAACGTACCTGCGGTAATGAGGCAATATCTTGTCCTAAAACAAATAATTTAGATTCATCACCTTTCACTAATTCTAATTCGATTTCACAAATATCAGCTTCGCCTTGCGTCGCAATAATTTTTCCACAATCATAAGCGACTTCAATTAACGTCCCATCTGGCATTTCCAACAACCAATGTAAACGTTTGAAATCAGTACTAAATAAAGGAGATAACTGTGCTTGCAATTGATTTATATTACAATCTTCTGGCCAAATTTTACTGTTAAAGCGGGACAGTTCTGGTTGCAACCCCTCTATTGGTTCATTGTACTCAGGTCGTTGATGCAACCCCCCTATCACTCGACCAGAGGTTTTAATCGTTTGCGTACATTGGTCATCAATTCGACGTACTCTTAATCCCATATCCATGGTTCTTAGTGCACGCAGAGGCGTCTCAAAATAAACGTTGTATAGCATTTGGTTTTTATGAGAAATAACCGTGTATTGACTTATTTTAGCCAATAGTTCATCGGCAAAATGCGCATTAAAAAAGAACTTAATTTCTATCTCTGTTTCCATAATTTATACCTAAAATAGCCCTTCATTTAATAACCAAGATCATTTTTAATCGTAAAATTTTCTCAATTATACTAAATTGATGTTCTATTGTGTGCAAAAGAAAGTTAACATGCGCCGCATATTAGATGTTCTATTTGATCATTATGTGGTTACCAAACCATCAAAAATTAAGGTGAATCATGCCAGTTAATTCGATATTTGGAGTGTTTGCAAAATCTCCAATCAAACCGATCCAATTACACATGGACAAAGTTGCGACTTGTAGCGAATTGCTACTTCCATTTTTTGAAGCATGTTCAAAAAATGATTGGGTAGAAGCAGGAGTTGTGAGAAAGCAAATATCTCAATATGAGAAACAAGCCGATGAGCTGAAACGTGAATTACGTTTAACGCTGCCAAAGGGTTTGTTTATGCCTATTGACCGCGCTGATTTATTAGAGCTAGTTAATCGACAAGATAAAATTGCCAATACAGCAAAAGACATTGCTGGGCGTACTTTTGGGCGCCAATTACAGATCCCTAGTGAAATCTTCGTTGATTTTATGGCTTATGTACAACGTAGCCTAGATGCGATACAGCAAGCAAAAAATGCGATTAATGGGCTAGATGAATTACTTGAAGCGGGCTTTAAAGGTCGTGAAGTGGATATCGTCACTAAAATGATAGAAGTACTTGAAACGATTGAAGATGATACAGATTCATTGCAAATTAAACTTCGTCGTAACTTATTAGCCATTGAAGATAATTACAAACCTGTAGATGTCATGTTTTTATATAAAATTCTCGAATGGGTAGGTAGTCTTGCCGATCACTCAGAATTAATCGGCACCCAGTTAGAACTTATTCTAGCTAGATCGTAGCTCTAAGGACTTTTTATGGAAATTTTAAACACATACGGCAGCATGTTAGTTATATTTGCTGGTGCGGTAGGCTTTTTAATGGCTTGGGGCATCGGGGCAAATGATGTTGCTAATGCAATGGGTACCTCTGTTGGTTCAAAAGCGCTAACCATTAAACAAGCAATAATCATTGCAATGATTTTTGAATTTGCTGGTGCTTACCTAGCAGGCGGAGAAGTAACCTCGACAATCCGTAAAGGGATCATTGATGTCGCTTACTTTATTGACCAACCCGAGTTGCTCGTATTTGGTATGACAGCTGCGCTATTAGCCGCAGGTTTATGGCTAATTATAGCTTCTTACTTCGGCTGGCCAGTATCAACAACGCACTCTATCGTTGGTGCTATTGTTGGCTTTTCTGCTGTTGGTGTCGGTGTTGATAGTGTAACTTGGAGTAAAGTGGTCGGTATTATCGGTAGTTGGATAATCACTCCGCTGATTTCAGGGATTATTGCTTATTTCATTTTTATGAGTTCGCAAAAGCTAATATTTAATACCAAAGATCCTATTGCTAATGCAAAACGTTTTGTTCCTTTTTATATGTTTTTGGCTGGTTTTATCCTGTCATTAGTGACGATTACCAAAGGCCTTAAACATGTTGGGTTACATGTTAGTATTATCGAAGCAATAGTTTCTGCAGTGATCATTGGTTTCCTAGTGGCAATAACTGGCAAATTCTTTGTTAATCGCGTTAAAATTGATCCACAAGCTGATAAACATATGCACTTTGCTAATGTTGAAAAAATATTTGCGGTATTGATGATTGTAACGGCATGTGCGATGGCATTTGCACATGGTTCAAATGATGTTGCAAATGCTATTGGACCTCTTGCAGCGGTAGTAAGTATCGTTGAACATAATGGTCAAATTGCAGCAAAAGCAGAGCTTGCATGGTGGATTTTACCACTTGGTGGTGTTGGTATTGTATTGGGCCTTGCTATCTTTGGTAAGCGCGTGATGGCGACCATCGGCAATGGTATTACACATTTAACACCTAGCCGAGGTTTTGCCGCAGAATTAGCTGCTGCCTCAACGGTTGTAATTGCATCGGGTACCGGTTTACCTATTTCTACTACGCAAACTTTAGTTGGTGCAGTATTGGGTGTAGGTATGGCACGTGGTATCGCGGCATTAAACTTAGGCGTTGTTCGTAATATTGTAATCTCTTGGATAGTGACATTACCTATCGGTGCCGGCTTATCAATTGTATTTTTCTACATATTAAAGAGTATTTTTTCTTAATCGCCGCTCATTAAGTCATGTATTGATCGAAAAAAGAGAGCTTAGGCTCTCTTTTTACTTTTACTGAGCTTTAATAACTTTTAGAATGACCATTCAATTTATTTGCTAAAAAGGTATTTCTTTTGAAATCAATTAAGTTTTTCTTATGTTTGCTGTTCTCTTCAAGCAGTTTTGCAGCCACACAATATGTTAGTGATAATCTTTCAATTTATATGCATTCAGGTCCTAGTCTTGAGTACCGTATTATTGGTACGATCGAAGTCGGCACAGCGGTCAGCACTTTAAAATACAATAGCAAAACAAAATTCATGCAAGTCAAATCTTCGACTGGCAGAGTGGGTTGGGTAAAATCAGGTGAGATTCAAGAGCAACCTCCAGCAAAATCCTTATTACCTGAGCTACAAAAGAAGTATCAAGAAAGCCAAGACAAGTTAAAAACAATTAACGATGATAATAAACAAGCATTAACAGAAAGTGAGCAAGCTATTATCGATAAAGATAGTTTAATCGCTCAGCTTGATAGCGAAAAAAGAGCATTACGCGATACCATTGCTGATTTAGAAGAACGTAATATGGAATTAGATTTATTACAATCGACTAAAGATGAGCGCATTAAGATGGAATGGTTAATGTACGGCGGTAGTGTTTTATTCTTTGGTTTATTAATTGGCTTAATTATTCCGTTTTTACCGCGCCGTAAAAAACGTACTGATAATTGGTAATTCATAACTAATAATCGATAGCAGCTAATCATCACGCTTACTCTTAAAGGCATAAAGAGTAAGCGTTTTGCAGCTAACAAGTCATATCATAAAAACTAAAAGGTTTTAAAAGATAGTGTTTAAAAGTCACTGCAATATTTATTAGACTCTTTTTATTTTTTTATAACAAGTTTATTTAATATGTGGCCAATACTACGCATGAGAAACCAACCAATTTAACCTTTCCAATCCTTTAATGACTCTAGAGTAAAACGCTGTTTTCCTAAACGAAAGACACTCTGTTGAGGCATTATTTCTACCAGTTCAACCGCTCCAACATAATCACCCACTCGCATATCCACACCATTTATACGGATCCAACGATCATTGGCTTTAGTGGAATAAACATGGGAGTCATAACTCATCACAGGGACTTGATATTGGAACTGTGCGGACATTTGTGAAATATCTGACTCAAGAACAGGTTGGTCATTGGCAACTTGGTTCGGTATTGATTGCTGTCCTTGCTCAAGTTCAACAGCTAACGCAAAACGTTGCTGTAAATCACTTGGTACATCCGCTAGTGCAAGGCTATTTTCAACTTCATCACTTATTGGTGTAACAACCTCTAATTTCTCATTCTCTGTGTTTTTTTCTGCAGATATAAAAGTTTGCGTACTCGTCACTGGTACTTTTTTCTGTAACTTTGGTAAAGGTTTAGTTTTGAAATCGATTTCACTAACCGTATTAACAGGCTCTTTTACCTGCTTTGTCTGTGGCTGTTGTAATATTACAGGTGCAACTTGAAGACTAGTTGTTTGTGTAGGAGTTGCGGTCATGGTTACATTATTAGCATTTTCTATCACACGCTCTAGCGGTTTAAATAATAAGTATAAAACCAGCCCTAATAACAAGGCGATCACTAATAAAGCAGCAGCCACGACTAATTTCCAATTCTTATCCGTTGATTTATCTATCAGTAGCGTCTGGGGATGGTGCTTATTTTTTTCTAAAGCTTTTAATATCGTAGACATAATGATCCTATAACAACGATGGAATATTAGGTTCTGATTGTTGCACTAAGAACATCAAGGTACGTCGCCCTACAATGCCGTCAGCAACTAACCCATTATCATTTTGAAATTCAATTACTTGCTCCTTAAGCTTCCAATCAAAGCGCTGTTTATTAGCCACTGTCAGACCAGATAAATTATTTAATTGCGTGCTTAACCAAACAACTCGTTGACTTTTTTCACCAAACTTTAATGGCTTACTAATATCAAAGGGCGTTCTCCATAATAAAGTCAGGCCTCCATTCCAATACTCTTCTAACCATGCTTCGGATACGGATATTTTTTGCTTACCAATTAATACTTCATATTGCGCTTGATCTTGTTGCTGGGTTTTATAAAGCACCGCATATACAATATCTTGATCGCTAGCTAACTTAATCACAGCAGGATAATTTAACTGCTGTAGTTTTTGTAACGAAATATTATCAGAAAAGCATAACAATGAAGCAACTTCTCCCTGTTCACAGCTTGCATCGGCTAAATCAACTTGATAACCCCAAACCGCATATAGGGTTTGCAGCGCATTTGCAAAATAACCTTGGCTTAAGTCTAATTCAGGATAACTATCGAACCAGGTGAAAGTATCACTTTCTGAGTTGAGGTTATCTGTGATTGAAGATTGCAAGGGACTAACTTCTGAGTCTGTTTGCAACGGCTTTACTTTAACTTCTGCTACTTGCATTGATGGTGATGTAGGTGTAGATGAGTTAGAAAAACCGAGCTCACTAAGGGTTTCGATAGCTTGTTGAGGTTGATTAAAATGATGATATATTTTAGGTGCTTGCCAGACCGTGAACCCCGTTAATAGTAATAATAAAACAAAGCGCCAGAACAGCTTCACGGACTCAGTTGCATGACCATCATCTAGACTTAAATCAATTTCTTTTACCGCTAAATCGATCATTTTAGCCGTTACTTTAGGCGAACTTTGGCTATATGCACAGAGCATACTGCGATCACAAATAAGATTAATTAATCGTGGAATGCCTCGGCTATATTTAAATATACGTTTTAGTAATCGTGTTTCAAAAATAGGATAGCTTGCCCCCGCTACATTGAGGCGATGCTGTATATAATATTCACTTTCTTGCAAAGTCAGTGGCAACAAATGATAACGTGCAGTAATGCGTTGTGCTAATTGGCGTAATTGATTTTCTTTCAGTTTTTGTTGTAACTCCGTCTGTCCAATCAAAATAACTTGTAATGGTTTTTTATTGTTTGACTCAATATTAGTTAACAACCTTAATTGCTCTAGCACTGAGAAGCTCAAATGTTGTGCTTCATCAATCAACACAATTGCACTGCGTCCTTTCTCTAAATTGTGCAACATCCAACCACTGATCGCATCAAATAACGTTTTTAAGCTCGCTCTACTCTGTTCATATTCAATATTAAGTTGATCACAAATAGTAGCTAATAACTCAACTTCTGTTTGTGCAGGGTTCAGGATGAAAGCGATATCCGTTTCTGCAGGCATATCCTCTAATAGTGCTCGGCATACCGTGGTTTTACCTGTACCGACTTCTCCTGTTAATAAAACAAAACCACCATTGCCCTGTAAGCCATACATTAAGTGTGCAAGCGCTTCTTTATGGCGATCACTCAAAAATAAAAAGTCGGGATCCGGAGAAATTGAAAATGGTTGTTCTTTTAACGAAAAAAATTCTTGATACATTTTAAACCTTAAACAATGTGTTGAGCCCTATTGACGCAAGATCAGAGAGCTAGCTTGTCTTAATGAATATCATAAACGTTTTATAAAGCCATTACTGCTTCGACATTACTCAAGCTTAACAAGAGTTATATACCCGTTACCAATCGAGATGCTTTATTCAGCGAGATACCTGCTATTATTTTAGAAAGATGATGACAAGCTTCTGCATCTTCAGATAGTTTCAGTATAATAACCAAATAATTCATTAAGGGGGAAACTATGCGTGTATTTTTAGTTGGCGGCGCAGTTAGAGATCAACTATTAGGGCTCGAAGTTAAAGACCGTGACTTCGTGGTAATTAATAGTACCCCAGAGCACATGCTAGCACAGGGTTTCAATCAAGTAGGTAAAGACTTCCCAGTATTTTTACATCCTAAAACAGGAGAAGAATATGCACTGGCAAGAACAGAGCGCAAGCAAGGGATTGGTTATACAGGTTTTAGTTGTTACGCAGGTCAAGATGTCAGTTTAGAAGATGATCTCGCACGACGCGATCTCACGATCAATGCAATAGCTCAATCTACAGATCAACAATTAATTGACCCCTATGGTGGACAACAAGATTTAGAGAGAAAAATATTACGCCATATCAGTCCTGCATTTAGTGAAGATCCCTTAAGAGTATTACGGGTGGCTCGCTTCGCAGCACGTTTCGCTAAACTCGGTTTTAGTATCGCAGAAGAAACACTGCAATTAATGACGAATATTGCTGAAAGTGGTGAGCTACAGAGCTTAAGCCCAGAGCGAATTTGGACCGAAACAGAAAAAGCCTTACAAACCGATAGCCCACAAACATATTTTCAAGTGTTACGAGACTGTGGTGGTTTAGCGGCACTATTTCCTGAAGTTGATAACTTATATGGCGTCCCCGCTCCTAAACGCTGGCACCCAGAGATAGATACCGGAATTCATACCTTAATGGTGGTCGAGCAAGCGGCTCTACTCTCTGATTCTGTTGCCTTTCGGTTTGCTTGTTTAGTGCATGATTTAGGTAAAGCGTTAACTCCCAAGAGTGAATGGCCAAGTCATAAAGGTCATGGTATGAAAGGCTTATCAGTGATCAAAAAATTCTGTAAGCGCTTAAAAGTACCTAATGATTGTCGAGATTTGGCACTGTTAGTTAGCGAACACCACACCAATATCCACAGTGCTTTTGAATTAAGAGCAAGCACTATGGTTGGGATCATGGATAAATGTGATGCATGGCGTAAACCAGAACGATTCCAACAAATGTTACAATGTTGTGTTGCAGACTCAAAAGGACGCACCGGTTTTGAGCTATTACCTTATCCGACAGCCGATTATATGTGGCAAGCATTTCAACAAGCTCTAAAGGTTGATATCCAAGAGATTATCAAAGAAGGGTTTCAAGGGATGGAAATCAGGCACAAACTAAATGAACAGCGTATTCAGCAAGTACAAGCGTTCAAAGAGCAGCACTCACGTTAATTAAACCCGACTAAAGAACAGATAACGCAGTCTTTAGTCGGGGTTTAGTAAAAGTAAAAAGTTACCAAAAGTCGGCCTTTATTAAAAATCACGCTAATACATAAAATAAAGCAGCGCCTAATAATAAACGATAGATAACAAAAGGTAGCATACCGACCTTGTTCAGTAGTATTAAGAAAACATGAATGCATAAAATAGCACTAATAAATGATACACCTGCACCTAATAGTAGTGATGGCCAATCTACGTATTCATCGGATAAAATAAATTTTAATAAATCATAACCCGATGCCATAGAAATGATTGGAATTGACATTAAAAATGAAAAACGAGCCGCTGCATTACGTGTTAAACCTAACATCAAGCCAGCCGTAATAGTAATGCCTGAACGAGATGTACCAGGGATAAGTGCTAATGCTTGCGCAAAACCTAGAAAAATAGCCCCTTTTAATCCCGTTTGATATTCAGTTTTAACTTGTTTCGCTTTACTATCTGCCCACCACAGTAATAAACCGAATAAAATAGTGGTGACCGCTATCACGTAACCGCTACGCAAATACATTTCCACATAATCTTTGCCTAAAAAACCTATTACAGCAGCAGGAATGGTAGCAAGAATAATCCACCATGCTAACTTACTGTCTTGGCTATGATTTTTATTTTTAACTGAATCAACCCAAGCCACGGACATATTGGTCACTTCACGATAAAAATAGATAAGAACTGCCGCTAATGTGCCGATGTTTAATACTAAATCAAAGGCTAAGCCTTGATCTTGCCAGCCAAATAATACCGAAGGTAAAATTAAATGTGCTGAGCTAGAAATAGGTAAAAACTCAGTTAAACCTTGTATTAAGGCTAAGACTACAACTTCTAAAATACTCATTATGTTCTCATTTATTAAAATAGTGATGGTGCTATTAATCGAAAATAGGCGTGGTTACTTCCCATAATTTTTGTTTGTTTTTAGGGTACTGTGACCACAGCTGCTGATAGCTGATAGTCAATATAGGATGCTTTAAAGTAGGTGCTAGTTCAGCTAATGGCTGTAATACAAAGGCATTTTTAGTAATTTCAGCACGTGGGAGATCATTATTTGAGTCAACTTTTTGATCATATAATAATAAATCCAGATCTAAAGTTCTCGGTGCATATTTAATGGCTTTTTCTGGGCGTCCTAATTGTACTTCTATCCGTTTAAGAATTGTTATCACTTCTTTGACGGATAAATCGCTATTAAATTCAGCCACTAAATTATAAAAATTGCCACCGTCAAAGCCCACAGCTTCACTTTCATAAACAGTAGATAATTGCAGGTCTGAAAAATAGGTTTTTAATATTAAAACACCTTCACGAATATTTTCACCACGGTTGATACTTGAACCAATGCCAATAAAAATATGTGCCACTACTTACTGCCGCGTTCTATTTGCACACCTAAGCTTTGAGCATTAGCTAACGCACCAGGTTTATGCAACGTTAACTTAATCCATGGCACTGGAAATGATTGCATAATTAATGCCGCAACACGTTCAGCCATTGTTTCAATTAATTCAAACTGATTTTGCTGAGCAAACTGGGACACACATTCAGAGACACTGAAATAGTTCAGAGCAAGGTTGATATCGTCACTATCGGCAGCAGGACGGTTGTCAAAAGCCATTTCTAAATCAAAATACAGCTTTTGTTGTACTGACTTTTCCCAGCCATATACCCCAATCGTACTAATTACTTGTAGCTGTTTAATAAAAACAATATCCATTTTAAACCCCGTGATGTGTCTGTTTTTTAATCGCTGATGCTTTTTTTTATATCCCTTAACGCGTAAACTCGACACGTTAAATTAAATATTATAATAAGATACTCAAATTTTTATCTTGGTGTCTATTATAATGCGCCACATTTTACCTGATTGGGATTAAATAAGTACCATGATTATACTGGCTACACTTATTTTTAGCATATCTGCTTATTTTATTGGCGGGTTAAATGGCGCAATTTTATTATGTAAAATAAAAGGTTGGCCAGATCCTCGCTCACAGGGCTCGAAAAATCCTGGAGCAACTAATATCCTTCGCCTTCACAGTGCGCAAGCTGCCAGTTTAGTGTTCATTTTCGATCTTTTGAAAGGTGCTTTTCCTGTTTATTTTGCTTATTATCTGGGTATCCCACCTTTTGCTATCGGTTTTATTGGTATTGCGACTTGTTTAGGACATATTTTTCCACCTTATTTTGATTTTAAAGGGGGAAAAGGTGTAGCAACAGGATTAGGCATATTATTACCCTTAGGCATGGACATGACCGGATTAACACTAATTACTTGGCTAATAGTCGTTGCTCTGAGTGGCTACGCATCATTAGCGGCAATCATCACTGCTATTGCTGCTCCTGTCTTTGTCAATTATATTAAACCGGAGTTCACATTACCTGTTCTAATGTTGTCGTGTTTAATTATTGTTAGTCATATCAGTAATATTCGACGGCTACTGACCGGTAATGAAAAGAAAATAGTGAACTGGAAACAATAATATCCATAAAGAGATTGGTAGTTAATGGCAATCTCGTTATAATTAATACTTTAACAACAAGCTAACTTGAATATTAGTTTTTATTAACATTTACAGGAGTTCACGTGATCCTTATTAAACGTCTTAGCCTATTTATTGCTCTTTCATTGAGCCTATTTAGTGCACCAAGCTTTACACAAGATCTATCTGAAGAAGCGATTGCAAATCGTGTCGCCCCGATTGGTGACGTTTATATTGATGGTGAAATTGAAACTGCAAGTGCAGGGAACGATTCAAGTGAACCAGCAGGCCCTCGATCAGGTGAGAAAATTTACAATACATACTGTGTCGCATGTCATGCTACTGGTGCCGCTGGCGCACCTATCAAAGGTAACGCTGATGCATGGCAGCCTCGTGTTGCACAGGGTGAAGAAACTTTAATTACCCATGCAATACAAGGGTTTAATGCGATGCCTGCTCGAGGCACTTGTAGCGACTGTAGCGATGATGAAATCGCTTCAACAGTTAAGTTTTTAATTAAAGATTTATATTAATCAACTAATTAAACTGCTCCTTCAATAAAAAAGCGAATTGATATTCGCTTTTTTTGTTTTTATTTTATGAAAAGGAAATAGATTATGCGTTTATTGCACACTATGTTGCGTGTAGGTGATTTACAAAAGTCATTGGATTTCTATCAACAAGTATTGGATATGAAATTATTACGCCAATCCGAAAATGCTGAGTATAAATACACTCTTGCTTTCTTAGGTTACGGTGATGAGCTTAATACAACGGTTATCGAACTAACTTATAACTGGGGAACAGAGAGCTATGACTTAGGCAATGCTTACGGTCATATTGCTATCGAAACGGATGATATTTACCAAACTTGTGAAAAAATAAAAAGTTTAGGTGGTGTGATAACTCGTGAGCCTGGCCCAGTGAAAGGTGGTACAACAGTGATTGCATTCGTGAAAGACCCGGACGGTTATATGATTGAATTGATCAATAAAAAAGATGCAGGTAAAGGTTTGGGTGAATCCTCACTTTAAATTGCCATTTTTGACTAATTGAAAGCAAAAAGGCTGATTTTTAAATCAGCCTTTTATAACTATTAGCATTCAAGATATAAGCATTAGTCACTTATTTTGGTAAGAAACCCACTTTGTCATAAACTTTTGCAAGTGTTTCTGCGGCACGTTGACGTGCTTTTTCAGCGCCTACTCTTGCCATTGCTTGTAATGCCTGTTCATCTGCACGTAATGCTTTAAAACGTGATTGAATTGGCTCAAGTAATGTCACAACAGCATCCGCGGTATCAGATTTTAAATGCCCATACATTTTATCTTCATACTCCGGGATCAAGCTTTCTATACTTTTACCCGTAGAACATGACAGTAAGGTCAGTAGGTTAGACACGCCAGGTTTTTCAACTGTATCGAAATAGATACGTGCTTTTTCATCTGAGTCTGTTGCTGCACTTTTTATTTTTTTCATGATCTTTTTAGGATCTTCTAATAATGCAATAAAGTTCTTTTCATTATCATCGGACTTAGACATTTTTTTAGTCGGTTCTTGTAAACTCATAATGCGCGCTCCATGCTCTGGAATCGCAGGTTCAGGCACAACAAACGTATCGCCATAGGCATTATTAAAGCGGGAAGCAATATCTCGCGCTAGCTCAAGGTGTTGTTTTTGATCACTGCCTACAGGTACACTTTGTGGACCATATAAAAGAATATCCGCAGCCATTAATACAGGATAAGAGAATAATCCGGCAGTAATATTACTAACATTTCGCTGTGATTTTTCTTTGAATTGCGTCATGCGATTCAATTCACCCATTTGCGTATAGCAATTCAAAATCCATGCAAGCTCTGCATGCTCAGGGACTTGTGACTGAATAAACATAGTGCTTCTTTGTGGATCAATGCCCACTGCTTGGTACATTGCTAATCCATCATAGATAGCACTACGCAATGCTTTAGGGTCTTGACGTACAGTGATAGCATGCAAATCAACAAGGCAAAATAAGCAATCATGAGTTTCTTGCATAGCAACCCATTGACGTAGAGCGCCCATATAGTTGCCAATAGTTAAGCCACCTGAAGGCTGACAGCCACTTAATACAACTGGTTTAGTCATCTTTAATTTCCTTCATTACGTTTATAGTAATGTTAATAATTCATCGAAATGATTAATAATATAATCAGGGTTAATATCTGCGATGGGTTCACCATAGTTATAACCGTATGTTAGTGCGATTGTTTTTATCTTTGCATTTTGCCCAGCTAAAATATCATTACGTGAATCACCCACCATCACCGCTTGAGATAATGGTACATTAAAATATTCACAGGCATGGAATATTTGCATTGGGTCAGGTTTGTTTTTACTTAAGGTATCACCACCCAGTAGTAAATCAAAGCAACGATTAATCCCAAAGTAAGCCAGTAATTTAGGTAAAAATTGCTCCGCTTTGTTAGTGATTAACGCAATTTTGTAGCCTTTATCTTGGAGTGAAAATAAAGTGCTTCGAACCGCAGGATATAACCCAGATTCGGTATTTAAAAATTGCTGGTAATACTCTTCAAAAATAGACACTGCTTGGGTTAATTCAGCTTCAGAGCTTGCTTTACCTTGTACATGCAGCAAGCTACGCTCAACCATTTTAGGAATGCCATCACCAACCCACGTTTTAACCAATAGATCATTAACGTGAGGTAAAGCTAAGTCATCTAACATTGCATTTAATGCTAAACGTAAATCTGGCACACTGTTCACGAGAGTGCCATCAAGATCAAAGCAAATTATTTTAATATCAGTTAATTGAGACATAATAAAATTTCACTATTTTGCTTGTGCTAATTGCTCACGCATTTCGTCAATCACAGCTTTATAATCAGGTTGGTTAAAAATAGCTGAACCGGCAACAAACATATCAGCACCCGCTTCTGCGATCTCTTTAATATTGTCAGTTTTAACACCACCATCCACTTGTAAGCGAATATCGCGTCCACTTTGATCGATCAATTTTCGTACTTGACGTAATTTTTCAAGTGTATGGGGAATAAATGATTGTCCGCCAAAACCAGGGTTTACAGACATTAATAACACTACGTCTAATTTATCCATAACATGTGTTAATTCTTCTAAAGAGGTTGCAGGGTTTAATACTAACCCAGCTTTACAACCGTAAGATTTGATAAGTTGTAATGAGCGATCCACATGTTTTGATGCTTCAGGATGGAAAGTGATAATAGAGGCACCCGCTTCAGCAAACTGAACAATCATACTGTCTACTGGTTCAACCATTAGATGAACATCGATAGGTGCTGTGATCCCAAAATCACGTAATGCTTTACATACCATTGGACCGATCGTTAAGTTGGGTACGTAATGGTTGTCCATTACGTCAAAATGCACAACATCTGCACCATCATCAAGTACTTTTTGAACGTCATCACCTAAACGCGCAAAGTCTGCAGATAAAATTGAAGGTGCAATTAAATAATCAGTCATGGTAGTGCTTCCCTAAATAGAAATGAGCTAAATAATGAGTGCATTATTCTACCTAAGGCAGCTCTAACACACTAATTTTTATTTCCTATGTGGCGACTAAATAAGTTATTTTTGAAGTTTGTCTCTAGGATCCATTTTTAGCGGGGAAAAAGGCAAATAACTCTGCAACAGGTTTACGATCTGTAGACTTACTACTGATCGTTCGCGATACAAAAATTTTGTCACAATCAGCCTCTCTGTATAACTCTTGCGTTAACGTCGTATCATGATTACTCAATAATACTGCCGCTTTACTTTCCCGCGCCAATTTTGCTAGTTGAGCTTGATCATCTAAGCTAAAACCTTGCGTTGCATAACTAGTAAAAGAGGCACTTTTACTTAAAGGTACATAGGGAGGATCACAGTACAGCACGTCGCTATCACGTAAATACAAAAAGAGTTTTTGGTAGGGTTTACAGGTAAACGTAGCTTTTTTTGCTTTTTCAGAAAAAAATAATAACTCAGCCTCTGGAAAATAAGGTTGCTTATAACGTCCAAAAGGTACATTAAAACCACCACTTTTATTATAACGACATAAGCCATTGTAACCATGACGATTCATGTATAAGAATAATAATGAACGTAGATATACATCCTGACTGCAATTAAATTTATTTCGTAATTCATAATACACAGCCTCTTGATTATATTCAGGCTGAAAATAGACTTTTGCATCACGAATAAACTGCTTAGGTTTACGCTTAATAATCTTATACATTTCAATGAGATCAGGATTGATATCATTGAGTATATACTCATCATAATCACTGTTTAAAAACACAGAACCTGCACCAACAAAAGGCTCAATTAGGCGCTTTGCTGCAGGTAAGCGAGCATTAATTTGCTCCGTTAATGTGTATTTTCCACCAGCCCACTTTAAAAAAGCTCTATTTTTTTTATTCATTATTTAACCGCAAATCATTGTGTACTACTTGCCATTTTTTAACCCAAGAAGGCATGTTTCTAAATGCATTGGGTAAGTTTTTAGCCGCTAATTGGGCAGACTTTACTGAGTCATAATCACCATAAATAATGACATACCAAGGTTTCGCCTGACGAACTGTCTGATAGATATATATATTTTCCAACGATGAACGATATTGGTTTTGAAATTCAATTAAATATTCACGAGAAGCCATACCTGATAGTTGTAACGTGTAATGACTAGCATCCTTTGCAAACAGAGTATCTGAGTCGGTAAACAAGCTCTCTTGCTTAAAACTTGTGCTGATATTATTGACTGGTTGTACCGCGGTTTCTGCTGCAGCGGTATTTATATTCACTGGTAATTGCTCTGCGATACTTAACGGCAGAGCTTTACTCTCAAGCTCATTGTCGTTGACTAAATCTTCGCTGCTAGCGTCTGCAACTGTTTCAATAGTATCTTGTTTATCTAATACTGTTTCTTGTGCCGTAGTTGCAGTTTGCTCACTGTTTAACAGAGCCTTGGAGTCATTTAGATTATCTGTAATTGTTTCATTTTCAACTAGATTATTTTCGTTATCAACCGGAAGCCTTAACAATAACGGAACTTGTTGTTCATTCTCTGTTTGATTAACTTTACCGGTAGATGCTTCAACGCTAGTTTCAGTGGTAATTGAGGGAGCAGTTAAAGGAGTAGATGAATCATCCTCAAGCAATACTTGTTCATTTACATCGGCATCTTTTGCTTCAATCGCAACGGACAATTCTAATAGTTGTTGTCCAGAAATCACCACTCGCTTCTCTGTTGCATCAGATAAACCCACCTGGCTTTGGTTGTCGATAACATCAAGATCGAGATCTGCCCATGAAGCCGCTAGTTTTTCTGGTCCTTCATTTAGCGGAGCTTGAGTATCTGCAGCAGCAGTTTTTGAGTCTTCATTGTCTTCCTCGCTATCTTCTACAGCATTTACTTCAGAGCTATTGTGCTCTTCGGGCATTCCTTCTACTTCCTTAATTTCTTCTAAGGCAATATAAGTGCTATCAATTGGCGCCTGTGCATTTTCAGCTTCCGAGAGTGATTTGTTGGGAATAAATTTTGGGTATAAGTAAACTGCAATAGCACTCACAATAGCGACTAAAAAAAGCATCAAGGCAATAGCAGGTAATCGTGTTTGAACCCATGAAGTAGTAATAGGCTTTAACAACCCTTGGCTTAAATCATCAGCTAGTTTAATTATTTTTTGTGGATTGCCATTACATAACCTAAGTTGTTGATTTAGTGCGTCTTGATGTTGAAGTTTTGCATGGTAGTCGACTTGTTGAAAGTTATGTTGTAATAATGCATTCGCCTCCTGTGTGTTAAGCACTGGCAGCGTTAATTCAACGTGGTTTAAAAAGTCTTTGGTTCGACTGGCTAGATGTGTATCTATATAGTCTAAATACTGCTCTGTAGCTGCTTGTTCAGTAAGTAACAGGACATTAAGTGTATTGTCTTGGGCAAGGCTGTTATCTGAAAATAGCTCGCATAATTCGGCGATAAAGTCAGTAGGTAAATGATCTGCATTATCAATAATAATGAGTCTATTAAGGGACCGGTTTTCAGCCTGTTGTAAACGTAAAATACTATCCAACAACTTATCTTCTGCATTGAATAATGCTTTATCAAATAATTGAGAAATTATTTGCTGACGCAATTTAGCAGCTGTTGGCTCATTAACCAATGAAACATAAACCTGTTTTAAATCAGTAGGTAATGTATTAGATAAGTTTTCTGTCAGTGTGCTTTTCCCAGCGCCAGCTTCGCCAGACACAAAGATAAGAGAAGAAGATAAGTAAATCAGATGTTGCAGCCTTTCTATCAGCTGCAACTGAGAAGGGAGCGAAATTAATGTCCTTTCGACCATGATTGATTATGATTCTATAACGTCACGAAGAACAACATCACTCACATTATCAAATAATGCACTAGTACCGATTGATGTCGGCAGCACTAAACGTAATTGCCCGTTAAGGACTTTTTTATCCAGTTGCATATGCTCTGCAAAATGTTGGTATTGCATTTCAGGTGGTGCGGCTAATGGTAAATCAAAGGCTTCAATAAGATCAATGATTTGCTCTACTTCTGTATGTTCGATTAAGCCTAAAACATAAGAAGTTTCCGCAGCTAACACCATTCCCACAGCAACAGCTTCACCATGTAACCAGTTGCCATAACCTTGCTCAGCTTCAATGGCATGACCAAAAGTATGGCCAAGATTTAATAGCGCTCGTATACCGTGTTCTTTTTCATCTAAGGCCACTACTTCTGCTTTAATCGCACAACAACGTTTAATCATATAAGTGATGGCTGTTGCATCAAGTGACTTAATCGCTTCAATATTGTTTTCTAACCAAATAAAGAAGTCTTGATCGTAAATAATGCCATATTTAATCACTTCGGCCATGCCCGCCGCAAACTCACGTGCAGGTAGTGTTTTTAAACATTCAATATCAATTACAACAGCTTGTGGTTGATAGAAAGCCCCAATCATGTTTTTACCTAGAGGATGATTAACAGCTGTTTTACCGCCCACAGATGAATCAACTTGTGATAACAAAGTGGTTGGAATTTGTATAAAAGCAATACCACGCTGATAACATGCAGCAGCAAAACCTGCCATATCTCCAATAACACCGCCACCTAATGCAACAATAGTAGTATCTCGAGCATGTTTTTTTGCTAACAGCTCACTTAATATCGTCTCAAATGTGCTCAGATTTTTATATTGCTCGCCATCAGGTAAAATGACTTCATCTATTTGATAATCTTTTAATGTGTTTTTACACGCTTCTAAATAAAGCGGAGCAACCACATCATTAGTCACAATCATGACCTTTTTACCGCTAATAGCACTACTAAACAATGAAGTATCAGCTAATAAGTCTGGTCCAATAGAGATAGGGTAACTACGATCACCTAGATCAACGAGTAATTTTTCCATTAAAAATCCAATAAAGCGATAATTTGACTTGCAACAACTTTTGCACTTTGCTCGTCAGTTTCGATAACATAATCTGCAGCTTCTTCATACAGTGTGTTGCGATTTTCTGCCAATGTTTCCAGTACTGATTGAGGATCATCTGTTTGTAAAAGAGGTCTACGTTTATCTTTTAACGTTCTTGCTAACTGTTTTTGCACGCTTGTTTTTAAATAAACGACAATGCCACGAGCAGATAGGTGAGTTCTGTTTTCTTGACGAATAACCGCTCCACCGCCTGTCGCTAAAACAATGCCATGCTTTTTAGTTAGTTCATCTAACATTTCTTGCTCGCGGTTTCTAAAACCTTCTTCACCTTCCACGTCAAATACCCAGGCAATATCTGCGCCGGTTTTACGTTCAATTTCACTATCTGAATCAAGAAAGTCTAAGTGCAGCATTTGTGCTAGTTGACGGCCAATTGTGCTTTTACCAGCCCCCATTGGGCCAATTAGAAATATATTACGCTGTTCTGCCATGTTGAATGTTTACTCAAGTGGTTGATTACTGGGAAGCCCCTTAAAAATTAAAGAGAAGTGCCTTATTATCGCAATTGTTAATAAGGTATTGCAAGCCATAAAAAAATAAGCCTGAAGATAAACCTCAGGCTGATAGTAAATATCGGTATCTAATTAATATTTTGTTTGCATTACAATACGCGGTGTAACAAAAATTAATAACTCAGCTTTCTTATTATCCTGGCTAGTGCTTCTAAAGAAATAACCTAAGTAAGGAATATCTCCTAAAAAAGGAACTTTCTTAGTCGAAGATGTAACTTCTTGCTGGTAAATACCTCCCAATACTAAGGTTTCCCCATTATCAACTAATACCTGAGTTGCAATTTCTTGGGTGTTGATTGAAACGACTTCACCTGTACCCGTAGAGATAGTGTCCCCAACAGAGTCTTGAGTGATCACCAAATCCAAGATGAGTTTATTATCGGGTGTAATTTGTGGCGTCACTTCTAAGCTGAGTACCGCTTTTTTGAAGCTCACCGAGGTAGCGCCTGACGACGATGATTCCACATAAGGCACTTCGGTACCCTGTTCAATATAAGCCGTTTGTTGATTTAACGTGGTAATACGTGGACTAGCAATGATTTCCGCTTTATTTTCTTGCTCTAATGCTGATAGCTCTAAATCCAAAATATCGCCATTTGCAAACCTAGCGACTTGAAACGCAATAGAACCGGCAACCGATGCTGAAGGCAGATTAACGTTTAAACGATCATTAACATCACCCGTTGTGCCTCCTTCAATACCAGCAATAGTTCCTGAAGTAGATAGCGTAGTACTAGATGAAGGATCCGTTGCATTGCCTGAAACTCCCCATTGAATACCTAAATCTTCCCCTACGGAATCACTCACGGTGACCATGCGCGCTTCGATAACAACTTGGCGCACAGCAATATCCAATACTT
Organism: Vibrio sp. 1-Bac 57; assembly: GCF_037546855.1. Lineage (NCBI taxonomy): Bacteria > Pseudomonadati > Pseudomonadota > Gammaproteobacteria > Vibrionales > Vibrionaceae > Vibrio > Vibrio sp. 1-Bac 57. The sequence continues at coordinate 71,630 of NZ_JALAAC010000009.1, forward strand.
CAACCATTTCTTTGACTGAATCAATCACGGATGCAGTATCTTTAATTAATAACGTATTGGTACGTGCATCAATACTGACATTACCACGTTCAGAAAGCAGGCTTGCGCTATTGCCCGATAACATAGCCGCGATATCCGATGCTTTTGCATAATTAATTTGAATAAATTCTGAATATAAAGGAGCTAAATCTTCTACTTGTTTATTAGTTTCTAGTTGTTCACGCTCTTTAGCGGCTAATTCAGTGGCAGGTGCGATCATCAGCACGTTACCGTCCATGCGTTTACCTAAACCTCTTACTTTTAAGATGATGTCTAAAGCTTGCTCCCAAGGAACGTCATCAAGACGTAATGTGATATTACCGCTTACAGAGTCCGTGATCACCAAGTTAAGGCCATTAAAGTCAGCAATCAACTGTAATACCGTACGTACAGGAATATCTTGGAAGTTAAGCGAAATAGCTTTTCCTTCGTAAACGGTTTCTTTTTTATCTTTTGGTTTTTCAGATACTTCAATCATAAATAATGTATCTAACTGATCGTAGCGGTAGTTGTACTCGTCTTTGATATTAAAAACAAACCGTGTTTTACCGTCTTCTCTGAAGGTTTCGACCTTCTCTACGATTGTAGAGAAATCAACCACATCCATTATGTATAATAATTCGTTAGGAATATAAGTACTTTGAAACTCTGCAATTAACTGTTGATCACGGCGTCTAATATCCACAGCAACACTTGAGTTATCTAAATAAACAAACAGTTTACCTTGACCTTCTGAACCACGTTTAAAATCGATATCTGAAATAGTGTTAACATAACCCTTAGGTTTCTCAACTGCTACTGTGGCTGACTTTTCTTTAGCAGATTTAGTGACAGTATTTTGCGAGGTTTGAACACCTGTATTTTGTAAAATCGCAGCAGCAATGCTTGCTTCTGATTGCGTTGTGATCGATTTTTGTACCGCATCACCAAAACGAACCGTCAAATAATTCCCCTGTTGAAAAATACGATATGGTAATAATCCTTCAAGGTTAATCACTAAACGTAGGCCGCCTGAGGTTCGACTAGTTTCAACATCATTGATACCGTTTTTATTGATAGCGACAGGATTCTTCTCAAGCACTGAACTCGCATTTTTAATATCAATAACCAATTTATTTGGGCGATAATGAAGCTTATCTACGTAGTTATTAATCAACGCATTAAACCCAAATTTTAGTTCTAACCTGCCATCAGTCATCGGGTTGACATCAAGCTTATTAAGTTGTGGCTCGGCAGCCGCAATAGAAGACAACAAAAACAATGTAAGTCCAATACATGACAGCATTGTTTGTTTAATATTTCTAAATTTCATGATTTAAATTTCATCCCTGATTAAATTCATTCTGACTGTAAAGTAAGCTGAGTAATACGTTCTTGCCAACAACCGCTGCTATCTGATGCTAGCTCTAATAAATCAATTTGTGAGGAGGTCACTTTTAATACTTTCCCATGATTTAATCCTAAATAATATCCAGGTTTAACTCTATGTATTTCATTGCCTGAAACTTGTACCAATGCCCACAGTTGATCATTAATCTCTAAGGTCCCTCGCATTCTCATATTGCTAAGAGAGAACATTTCTAATGCCTCTTTCTTGCGCTCAAAGTTAGGTTGAGGACAACTTTTAGGTGTATTTCTGACTTCTGTAGCAACTTCAGCTTGAGGCTGAGAAAAAGGGCTTCTGGCTTCTTCCTGAGTGTAAGTCAGCGTATCAATTTTTTTCAACACTGGAATGTCATCATTTAGCGGATAGACTTTAGATTTGCTATCAGCAACAAACACCTCTAGATCATCAACCTGTACATCAACACAAGCAAACAAAGAAAAGCTCATTAATAAAGGTAATAATTTTTTCACTAAGGCTCCTCTTTATAACGATAGCTTTTAGCAACTATCTCTAACAGTAGAGTATTTTTATCATTATGTTTTAAACGCAAGTTATCCAATATCACAATACGAGGAAGTGCTGCAATATCCGCTGAAAATTTACCTAATTGTTCATAAGTACCTACCACTTTAATACTAATCGGCACTTCTTCAGCAAGCTCTAATTGCTTTTTAACTCCCCAATTTAAACTATTAAATTGAAGACCATTATTGGAACCAATAAAGCTAATATCATCTAACAAGCTTGCAAGTTCTTTTTTACTCGGTAGCTTATTCACTAAGCCATCCAAAATCACTTCGATCTCTTTCATTTGTTCGCGATAGGCTTCAAGATTTGAAGAAATCGCCGCTTTAACAGTAAATTCTTTTTTAAGTGCAATTTCTTTTGCTTCTACTTGTGCCAATTTTTTTAGTTGATCATCAATGACGTAATAATAGAAGCCACCAACGAAAAGAATACAAACGATTAAAATGGTAATTGCTTTATGTAGATTAGGCCAACTGCCGATAGTTTCTAAATCCAACTCATTAATATTCATTATTTTAATCCTTTTTCAGGAAGAACAATAAAATTCATGGCAAACTTATAAAGCTTAATCGGTTTATCAGGACCACTAACAATAGAAGGCAATGATGCATCGCCTAACCAACCAGAATTATCAACATTTCGGACCATATTGCTAACTCGACCATTAGACTCAGTAAGACCTTTCACATCGATACGTCCATCTTTAAAGGTCACTGAATCAACATAAACACCCGCGGGAGTCACTACGGGCAAGGTATTAAAAAAACGCGTGATCAAATTACGACGCTCCTCCAATTCTTGAATCAAATTAATACGTCGCACTAATTCTGCTTTTTCTTTTTTAATGTTACGTATTTCTGCAATACGGCGATCTAAAATAATTGTCTGAGTTTGTAAAAATTGGTTACGTGAATTCTGTGCTCCAATTAACTCATCAACATATATTTTACCTAAATAACATATACTTAATGTAACTAGACAACACATGCCTAGCAATACAAAGAAGGCTATTTTTTTCTTCCTTTTGTACTCTTCACGCCAGGGTAATAAGTTTATATTTGACACTATATAACTCCTCTTAATGCCAAACCTAGCGCCATCATATACTTACTACCTGATTGCGTTAATGCTCCTTTATCAGCCTTGTTTTTGAATTCAAAACCTAGATAAGGATCTGCAACTTCCACTTCAATATCTAATTCAGCTCTTAACTGCTCGACTAACTCAGGCATTAACACACCTCCTCCAGTTAATATTAACTTAGTAATAGCAACGTTATTAGGAGAGTTAGTAAACATACGCAAATCAAAGCGAAGGTGATTGACCGTCATACTCACAAACGGAGCGATGACATCAGATTGGCAATCGACGGGTAAATCATTTTCTAATTTTGCTTTTTCTGCATCCTGAAATGAAAGTGTATAACGATCCGCAATCATTTGGGTACACACTGCACCACCATGATTTTTGTTACGAGTAAAAATAACATTACCTTGGTATAAAACACTCAACATCATTTGTGAGGTACCAATATCTACGACAGCAATACCATGATTATAATCTTCAGGAGTAAATACTAATTCAGAGGCTCGAGCAAGAGCATGGCTTGCCACATCAACAATAGTAGTAGTTAAGCCGCTTTCATCAACACACTGTGCCTGTGATAAAACACGCTCTTTTCGAGCTGCACTGACCAGAATATCATTTAAAGCACTATCCGCTTCATTAGGTCCCATTATTTCAAAATCTATAAATATTTCATCTAATGGGAAAGGAATAATGGTTTCTGCTTCTAATTCAATACGCGCTTCTAAATCTAATTCATTTAAATCGGAACTCATGGTTATAACTTTTGTCATAACATCTGCGCCCATTACTGCAATGGCTGCATTTTTATAATTACTAGGAAAGGATTTTCTTAAACGTTTAATAATTAAGGTTACTTTATCAATATCTTCTAAGCGGTTATCAACAATCAATCCTTTTGGGACAGCAGCTTCTGCGGCACCATCAATTTGATAGGTTCCTTGCCCCTTAGAGAGTGCGATAGCTTTGATTGAATGTGAGCCAAAATCAATGCCAATGACACCGCTAGGACCTAGTCTTTTAAATCCAGAGAACATAACTTCCTTGCTGCAGTAAGTGCTAATAAAATAGTTAATTGAAATAAAATATGAGCTTGAGTCTCAATTAGATAACGTTCAAATTGAATAAGTCTCAGTTCCCTCTTTAACTCATGATTTATAACTATATACTACATATCCAATATATCTAATATTAAATAAAAAAAGTGACATGCTCACAACATAGATGGAATGATTCGAATATGATGAAATGGATAAAGCGACTTTTCATAGTAGCTATTTTCTTGGGTGTTATAGGTGTTGCTGCGATAACATTTATCTACTTCCAACTAAAAGCAGATTTACCAGATGTAACAAGTATTCAAGAAATCCCTTTGCAAGTACCAATGAAAGTACTCAGCAAAGACGGTGAACTGATCTCTCAATTTGGTGAGAAAAGACGTATCCCGTTAATACGTAAAGAGATACCAGATCAACTTGTTAATGCCTTTATTGCCACCGAAGATAGTCGTTTTTATCAACATATTGGTATGGATCCGATTGGTATCATGCGTGCAGCTAGTGTTTATATATTATCTGGCAGCGCAAAGCAGGGGGCGAGTACAATCACCCAGCAAGTGGCACGAAACTTTTTCTTAACCAATGAAAAAACTATTTTGCGTAAAGTCCGTGAAATATTCCTTGCCATACAGATAGAACAAATATTAACCAAAGATGAAATTTTAATGCTATATCTCAATAAGATAGCATTAGGACATCGTTCATTTGGTGTGGGCGCAGCTGCCCAAGTTTATTTTGGTAAAACAGTTTCAGAATTAACGCTTTCTGAGATGGCTGTATTAGCAGGCCTTCCCAAGGCGCCTTCACGTTTAAACCCTATCTATTCAGTTGAAAACGCAACGGAACGTCGCAACATTGTTTTACTGCGTATGTTAGATGAAAACTATATTACTCAAGAAGAGTATCAAAGTGCACGTGATGAAGTTGTTTTAAGCCGCTACCATGGTGCAGAAATTACGCTATCAGCACACTACGTTGCTGAAATTGCACGTAATAAATTAATTGAGTTATACGGAGAAGAGCGAAGCTATAACGAAGGCTTCAATGTATACACCACGATCACTAAAAAAACACAGCAAGCCGCAAATAAAGCAGTCATGGAAAACCTGCATAATTACGACATGCGCCATGGTTACCGTGGTGCAACTAAGGTGTTATGGACTGAAGATGAAACTCCGTGGACAACAGAAAAGATAGAGGAAGCACTAGCACAAGAAGCCAGCGATGTTGATTTAAAACCAGCGGTAGTCGTTGCTGTTAATGACAAAAGTATTGATGTCATCATCAAAGGTGATAAGGAAAAAGTATCAACCATTGATTGGGACGGTTTAAGTTGGGCTCGCTCATTTAGATCCGATTCAAGACAGGGTAATCCTCCCAAAAAAGCAAAAGACATTGTCAGCGTAGGTGAGCAAATTTTGACTCGAGAAGTCGATATTGAAGTCAAAGACAAAAAACAAACGACTTCCGTGAAACAATTACAACTATCACAATACCCTGCAGTGAGTGCTGCCTTTGTTTCGCTAAACCCTCAAGATGGCGCAATTACATCACTAGTCGGCGGTTTTAGTTTTGCGCAAAGTAAATTTAATCGTGCGCTTCAGGCTAAACGTCAGGTTGGTTCTAATATCAAACCATTTATTTACTCTGCCGCCCTTGATAACGGCTACACCTTAGCGACTTTAGTAAATGACACACCAATTAATGAATGGAGTGGAAATGAAGCTTGGCGTCCAAAAAATTCACCAAATATTTATTTAGGTCCCATTAGATTGCGTCGAGCATTAGGACAATCAAAAAACGTTGTATCAGTTCGATTAGTGCAAGACTTAGGTATTGATAAAATTATTGATCAACTCACTAAATTTGGCTTTAAACCAGAAGACATGCCAAGAAGTAACTCTATTGCACTGGGATCAGCATCAATGACACCGTTAGAATTAGCTACGGGTTATGCAATCATTGCTAATGGCGGATACAAGATTGAACCTTATGTGATTGAACGTATTGAAGATGCATACGGCACTGTTTTATACCAAGCAGAACCTAAAATTGTTTGTCCAGAATGCATTAAAACATACCAAGGTAAAGCAGAAAAAACAGATCCCTTAGCGATTGAAACAATGATAGACGGTGATGCTAAGGTGTGTGTTATTGCGGCAGTCGATGAAACACAAATAGCACCTTCAGCGATCTCTCCTGCTACTGCATTTTTAACCCGTGAACTATTGCGTACCGCAGTTTGGGGTGGTGGCGACTGGGCGCATAAGACTCGTTGGAATGGCACCGGGGCACGAGCAGGAAAAGCAGTTAAGCGCCAAGATATGGGCGGCAAAACAGGTACCACCAATGACTCCAAAGATGCTTGGTTCTCTGGCTTTGTTGGTAATAGTGTTGCCACTTCATGGGTTGGTTTCGATGACTTTAATCGTGAATTAGGTCGTGCAGCTTACAATAGCAACTTAGGTAAAAGTCAATCTTCAGGCGGTGAGTATGGATCAAGCACTGCCTTGCCAGCCTGGAATGCATTTATGGTTGAAACCATGGCAGGAGAGCCAACTTTTTCACCTCCACGACCAGATAATATTGTTAACGCGCGAATAGATAGAGCAACAGGGTTCCTATCGACGGTCACTGATCACACAACACTGATTGAATACTTTAAATCAGGCACAGTGCCTATTTACTATGCACCTGAGCAAAGTAATTACAATCAAAGTAGTGACTCTTCAACAGAAGGATATGATGAAGAGCTATTTTAATAGCTGATAGTGAGGTTGAAAAAACTCCTGAAATTCAGTAATAGTTGAAAAGCTTTGCATCGCTTGTGCGGGCTTTTCACTATCCGGTTTGTTAATACCGACTAGATATTCAACACCAGCAGACTGAGCAGCAACTAAAATTTTCTCGCTATCATCAATAAAAATGGAGCGAGAAAAGTCTGTATTGAGTTGCTTCTTTACTGCTTCCCAAAAAAATGCACTTTCTTTTTCATGGCCGATTTCATGGCTAGAAATAGCGAGGTCAACATGAGACAACAGTTGCGTTTGTTGATCTTTCAGCGCAATACCACTTGGATGAGCATTGGTTAAGATAACAATTTTCTTACCTAATTTTTTTAACTTTTTCAAAAACCAAAGCGTATCTTCTCGCCATTTAATCTTATGCTTATTAGCATGTTGTAAATGATGGATATCCAAGCCTAAGGTTTCAGTCCAATAATCATAGCTGTACCAAGATAACGTTCCCCACACGGCTTTGTATTGGTCAAAAACATAAGTAGTGGCTTGTTCAATAGATAAACGATGCAATAATGCATATTGGCTGGGTACAAACTCTAGCCAAAAGTGAGAGTCATAATGTAAATCTAATAATGTACCATCCATGTCTAGTAAGACTAAATCTACATCTTTCTCTAAAAACATATTATTCCTAATGCAGTGTACTCAAAGTAAAATAGATTAAATGAATACAGTATCGTAAATAAGATAAGCATTGTAAGATAACATTTATATTAACTAATGATAGTCATGGGGTCTCTATGAGCAATTCTTTACCAACCTTACCTGAAATATTACATAAAAGTGTTGTCGCTTGTAGTCGATTTTTCAAGATAGAAACATTACAGCTTAAATTTAGTAATGGTGAACAGCGTGAGTTCGAACGTATGAAGGGAGGTAATCAAGGAGCCGTATTAGTGGTGCCTTTTTATGATAAAGATACCTTGCTGTTAATACGAGAATATGCGGCTGGAACACATAGCTACGAGCTAGGTTTCCCAAAAGGCTTGATTGACCCAGGCGAAAGCGATCTAGAAGCTGCGAATAGAGAATTAAAAGAAGAGGTCGGCTTTGGGGCTAAAAATTTCACTGCATTGAAAAAAGTAGTGATGGCTCCTAGCTACTTTAGTAGTACGATGACTTTATTTATGGCTGAAAATTTATATCCTGAAAGTTTACCAGGTGATGAGCCTGAGCCTTTAGAAGTGATAAAATGGCCAATCGCCAAAGCAGATGAATTATTAGCACGGGATGATTTTCAAGAAGCGCGTAGCATTAGTGCGTTATTGCTAGTGATGAAAAACCATCGTTAACTTAATCACCATATATAGTTTCAAAAAAGTACTAATTCGTGAGTAGTAAAATATAACTACTCACACTTTTCTTTCCCTTTTAAAACAATCGATTCAAACCGTTTAATGCTGCAACTCGATACGCTTCAGCCATGGTTGGATAATTGAACGTCGTATTAGCAAAATATTCAATCGTATTACCAGGGCCTTCTTGCTCCATAATAGCTTGACCGATATGAATAATCTCTGCAGCTCGCTCACCAAAACAATGAATACCTAATATTTCTTTAGTATCGCGATGAAATAGGATCTTCAAACTACCCACATCTGAACCAAGAATCTGAGAGCGGGCTAAATCTTTGAATTGTGCGCGCCCTACTTCATAAGGCACTTTTTGTTGCGTCAAAATTTGTTCTGTTTTACCCACTGAACTGATTTCAGGAATAGTATAAATACCAGTAGGAATATCTTTGATCAGTTTTCTTTTTCCTTCACGGGTAATAATTAAATTAGCCGCTATTCGACCTTGATCATAAGCTGCACTGGCTAAACTAGGGTAACCAATAACATCACCTACAGCATAAATATTATCCACAGATGTTTGATAGTTTTCATTAATAGCTAGTTGCCCACGACCATCTGGTTTTAAACCAATTGCTTCTAAGTTTAATAGGTCAGTATTACCTGTACGCCCATTTGCATAGAGTAAGCAGTCTGCCTTCATTTTTTTACCTGATTTAAAATGAATAACGACCCCTTCTGAAGAATGTTCAACTTTTTGATATTCCTCATCATGACGTAAAATCATGCCAGAATTTCTGAAGTGATAAGACAATGCATCTGACATTTCAGCATCTAAAAACGATAACAACCTATCCCGAGTGTTAACCAAGTCAGTTTTAACACCCAACCCTCTAAAAATAGAAGCATATTCACAGCCAATAACACCTGCGCCATAAATGACAATATGTTGTGGTTGATAATCTAGAGAAAGAATTGTGTCACTGTCATAAACATTCGGAGAATTAAAGTCGATATCAGCAGGATGATATGGTCGAGATCCAGTCGCGATAATAATATCTTGTGCTGTGATCGTTTCTAGGGAGCCATCTACACTTTTAATTCGAATCGAATGATTATCAATAAAAGATGCTTCACCAAAATGTAAAGTGCAATTATTACGATTATAGAAACTACTACGCATTTTAACTTGTTTACTGATCACTTGTTCCGTATGACGTAATACATCAGCAAAAGTAAATGACTGTTTTTGAGGATAATTATTTGTAAATAAGGCGTTGTTTTTAAGCTCAATCAGCTGTGTAACACTATGGCGAAGTGCTTTTGATGGTATGGTTCCCCAGTGTGTACACCCCCCACCTATATCACGATATTTTTCAATCACAGCGACACGTTTACCAGCTTTAGCAAGCTTCATCGCTGAGCCTTCTCCGCCTGGTCCGGTGCCAATAACAATTGCATCATAATCATAACTTACAGGTACTTTTTTTGGATTTTTTGGTGTAGACATGACTCAACCTTCAGTGATAAATAATAGTGATATTAACAATCTAACAGTATTTGTCACACATTCCTGTAACAAAGCGTGCTCTCTAAGGGTATTAAACATACATTATAAATATGAAAATATCTTTAACTTCTCACATCGTTACAAAAAAGGAGAAATAGAGGTTAGTTCATGTTATTTTTAGGTTTTAAATTTAAATTAATAGATAGGAGTTAGTGTAATGCAAGATAGTAATATCTCAGTAAAATGGTTAATTCATGCTTTTTTAATAGGGTTGTCCATTAACGCATGTTTTTCTATTTTAACAATCTCACAAATAACATTTTCACTGTTTCCATTTTTTACGCTGTACTTTGCAACGAGCCGCTTTTACCAGCTGTATATTAGTGAAGCAGATAATGAAGCCAGTGTTCGTCCGGCATGGGCAGCCTTTTTTATTGGTTTATTCTCCTACGCAGCTTTTATTGGAGCATTACACCCAGAACTAGGATCAAATTTCATCTCCATCACTATTACTTTAATTCTAGCTATCTGGTTAATGTATAAAATGATGTTTGGTGATAAGCATTACCCTGCATAAGGACAATACTGATAGTAAATTTTAAATTAACCTAACTGGTTATAAATCAATAATATGGTGGATTTGATCAACACCTTGTATTTGGTGTTGCGCAATTCCCTCATTTTCTAGATGATATTAAATCACCCTTTAGGGTGATTAGTGTTACTCTTTAGAAGGGCAAATAATGGATTATACTACCCGCAATATTCCCGCTTCAAAGCAAATAGCTTTAGTTGCACATGATGATATGAAATATCAGCTAATTAAATGGGTTGCTAAACGCGCAGAGCAATTAAAACAACATCATATATTCTCTACTGGCACGACGGGCACTTTGTTGGCAAAACAAACAGGCTTACCTATTGAATGTCTTTTATCAGGACCAATGGGTGGGGATCAGCAGTTAGGTGCTAAGCTTGCGGAAGGTAAAATTGACTTACTTATTTTCTTTTGGGATCCAATGAGTTCAGTCCCCCACGAACCAGATGTAAAAGCATTATTACGTTTGGCGGCGGTATGGAACATTCCAATGGCAACTAATATATCAACCGCAGATTTTATCATTGACTCATATTATATGGATAAAATTTATACAACACGTATCCCTGACTATCAAAAATATTTAATTCGACGCACACAATAAAGTTTGGAGTTCATCTTGCAAAGCTTAACTGACATTTATATCTACCCGATCAAGTCCACTAAGGGCATTCAATTACCGCAAGCATTAGTGGAAGAAAAAGGTTTAGAAAATGATCGGCGCTACATGTTAGTTGACATGCAAGGACAGTTTATTACAGGTCGAACACATCCTCAATTAACGCAAATCAGTATTGAATTTTCTAAAAAAGGCTTATTTGTTAGCGCACCCGATCAACCTAGTTTCTATATTCAACAGGAGCAGTTTTCGGAGCAATCATTAGCGGTTGAGATTTGGGCAGATACAGTACAAGCGCAACACTGTCATAGCGATTATGATCAATGGTTTTCAAATTTTTTGAAACAACCGTGTCAGCTTGTTTACTTTGCTGATAGCAGTGTACGCTGTGTTAAAAACAAGCAAACACAGGTTGGTTTTGCTGACGGTTACCCGCTATTACTCATTAATCAAGCCTCCGTCGAGCAACTTAATACACTGCTTGATAACCCAGTCAGTGCATTGCATTTTCGCCCTAATATATTAATCAAGGGAGATAGTGCCTTCGTTGAAGATAGCTGGTCTCGTATTAAAATTGGAGAAGTAGAGTTTGAGGTAAGTAAACCCTGCTCTCGCTGTATTTTTACTAATGTAGATCCTAAAACTGGCAAAGCAGACCTTGAACAACCTCTTAAAACATTATCACAATACAGGTTCCACCAAGGTAACATCGACTTTGGCCAAAACTTAATTCCTTTAAACCAAGGAATTATTCGTAGTGGAGATCAAGTTCAAGTTATAGCTTCACAGCAAGCGCCAATTTATGAGTCGATGTTAGCAACTGAAGAAAGTAATAAAAAAGCACTACAGATAAACTTTGCAAATACCGGCTTAGAAGTCACAGGCGATAATCAGCAGTTGCTATTAAATCAAGCAGAACAGGCTGGAATTAATATTCCCTATTCGTGCAGAGGTGGCAAATGTGGACGTTGCAAAACAAAATTATTATCCGGGGAAGTTGATGTATTAAATGACCAAGGTTTATTTAAAGAAGAAATAGAAGCAGGTTATATATTAGCCTGTAGCTGTATACCCTTATCAAATATTAGTATTGATCACTAAGGATAAATACTTAGATACTCACTGAAATGCTTATCAATGAACATTAAATGATTCATGGTAACTAACAACATGAATCATTTTTTAATAGAACTAAATAGTTGCATCAACCGGGCAGCCACTATGAAATCTAAAGTCTTCATCTGGCGAGGTAATTAACTGCCCTTCTAGCTGGCCAAAATATTCAATTCGATCACTAATATCTTTCCCCGCTATTTGCTCTGCTAATACTAAATAATCTTGATAATGACGTGCTTCCGAACGAAGTAAAGAAACATAGAATTTATTTAAGATAGGGTCTAAGTGAGGTGCTATTTTAGCAAACCGCTCGCAGGATCTGGCTTCAATATATGCACTGCAGATAAGTTTATCAATCAGCATATTAGGCTCATGTGTTGTGACATGGCTTAATAGCTCTTTGGCATAACGACTTGAGCCAATAAAACCAAAAGTAATATCGCGTGCGTGCATTATCTCCACTACTTGATAGAAATGATGTAACTCTTCTTTGATCAACAAGATCATTTTATCAATTAAATCCTGTCCATAAAGCGTATTACCTTTTGCGACAATTTTTTTAGATAAACTATTGTTGGCTAATGCTTTCCAATCACCTTGTTTACGATATACAAAATCATTATAAGGGGTCAGCCAAGCCATCAGAGCATCACCGCTTTGTTTGTCTACCGCATAACGGCGAATCAATAACATCGCCGTCTGCGCAGCTTTTAACTCGCAAATCATATGATCAATTAATAGCGCAGATTGATTCTCCACCAGTTTTGCTTTATCTATCCAAGCTTGTGGTGTCTGCGTATGAAGGAATTCTTTTATCGGCGCTAATAATTGCTCATCTACGAGCATCTAATAACGCTCAAATAGTTTTAATAACGCATCGCTATTATCCGGCGCAAAGTTTTCTTCTTGCTCTTTACCGTACACACTATCAGCAAGCTTCTGCTTACGAGATTGCAACGCTAACACACGCTCCTCAACTGTTTGCTCACAAATCAGTTTATACACAAACACAGGCTTATCTTGGCCAATACGATATGCTCGGTCAGTGGCTTGGTTTTCTACCGCAGGATTCCACCATGGGTCATAATGAATAACCGTATCAGCAGCGGTTAAGTTAAGGCCAACACCACCAGCTTTCAAGGAGATCAGGAAGACTGGCACATCACCACCTTGGAACTTCTCGATAATTTCACTACGGTTACGGGTTTGCCCTGTTAATTTAACAAAATCAATACCGGTTTCCTGCAAGGCTTCTTCAATCAAGCCTAACATTTGTGCAAATTGTGAGAAGATAAGAATACGTCTGCCCTCTTCTACCATTTCAGGCACAATTTCCATTAAGAAATCTAACTTAGCTGAACTTTTTATTTGCTGAGCATGCTCTAATTTTACTAAACGAGGATCACAACAAGCCTGACGTAATTTCAATAATGCATCTAAAAATTCAATACGACTTCTTGCCATACCTTTTTCACGCAGTAAATCACGTACTTTTGCTTCCATCGTTATACGAATGCTTTCATACAGAGTACGTTGATCGTTTTGTAGTGCAATTGTATGGATGATTTCTGTTTTAGCAGGTAACTCTTTAGCCACCTCATCCTTGGTGCGTCGCAATAAGAAAGGTCTAGTTTTTTGAATTAACCATTGTTGAATTTGATGATTCCCCTCACCTTCAATGCCTTTACGGTATACACGATTAAAGGTGCTGTAAGAACCTAAGAAACCAGGCATCAAGAAATCAAACAAAGACCATAATTCGCCAAGATGATTTTCCATTGGCGTACCCGTTAAACACAGGCGCTGTTTAGCATCAATTTGTTTAATACTCTTAGTCATTTTAGCAAGTGGATTTTTAATGGTTTGCGCTTCATCCAAGATAAGATCAGAGAATGAAAATTCAGCAAACTCTTTAAAATCACGAGCAATCAAAGGATAAGTAGTGATCACTAAATCATAGTTATTAATATCTTTAAAAAATTGATGACGACTAACGCCATGCAAGACTAATACTTTCAAATCTGGAGTGAATTTAGTCGCTTCATTTAACCAGTTACCGACTAAGGAAGTAGGACAAATCACCATCGCAGGTAACGACAACAACTGCTGTTGTTTTTTGTATAATAAGTAAGCTAACGTTTGTACCGTTTTACCCAAGCCCATATCATCGGCTAACACACCAGAAAACCCATATTCATTCAAGAACATAAGCCAGTTTAAACCTTCCTTCTGATAGTCTCGTAAGTCGGCAGCTAGTCCCTGCGGAGCAGGTACGTCTTGAATGCCGCTAAAGTTAGCTAATTTTTTAGCTAACGCTTGCACATGTTCACCACCAACCCAACGATTAATTTCAGGAAGTTGTGCTAATAACGCAGCCTGATTTTGAGGTAAATTTATTTTACTGTCGTTAACTTCACCTAGCTCTTGCAAAATAGATAAAATAGGTTGAATAGATTCGCGTTTAACACGCAGTGGACGACCATTACCTTGCGCTAATAAGATATCGTAATCATTCTGCTGCCAGTCTTCATTACTACGCAACCACTCTAATAACAACGGTAATAGTTCAATACGCTTGCCTTCCACTTCAATGGAAACACCTAAGTCAAACCAGTTACCTTTTTCATCAATATCAATATCGATGCTATCAACTTGCTGACTTTGTAATGCTAAGTCCTTAGCAATATCAAACTGCCAGCCTAAGACTTCTAAGCGAGCTTTATGTGCTGTTAATAGTGATAACCACTGAAACTCTTGAGAACCTCCTAATTCAGGTGGCAAAATACCTTGGGTATCCTTACTAACCGCATATTTAGGGTCATACATATACACATCAAGCAAACATAATTCATTAAATTCATTTAAAGCAGCTAACTCTGCGTCAATATCTCTTGTAACACTGACAATTTGCCCTTTGTGCATATATTGATTACGTTGTTTATCTTCTAAGATGCTTGGTGTTAATAACAACACGCCATATTTAAAATACAAACGTCCTAAAAATAGACTTTGTCCTTTAATCTGTTGTACATCTAATTTAAAGATAACCTGTAAGGTCTCATCAATATGCTGAATGTCGTAATGCTGCGGGTTAGGCAATACATCTTGTGCAAAACCCAGTGATACTTCTTGAGTAAAGTGCGCACACTGTTCTTCACCTAATGGTGGAGTTTGTAACAGAGAAAGTAACCAATCACGATTAAAGTGGGTATCAAGTAGGCCAAATTGATGACTATCAAGGTCATAAAAATAAGGTTTAGGTGTTGGGATCAACAGCCAGTTTTCACTGCCTTCAAGGTTGACCATTAACTGTTTCAAGCCATCTTCTACCGTTAACCATTCCAGCGTTACCGGACGAGAAGCTGATAATGTTATTTTTTGGTCAAGGTGCTCCCAGAAGCATCGACCAGTTTCTAGTATTTTTTGTAAAGCTAATAAGTCGAGATCAGTTTTGATATAGGTTTTGCCTAACTTAGTCGCTCGTCCTTCTTTAGTGAGCAATAAACGTAAGATTTCAACATCTTCATCCTCTACCCATTTAAAGCTTTCCATCCAGCTTTCGTTGTCAGCAACAGACACTAAGTCTTTTTCACTAAAAACATGAGTATTTTCACTTTTCAAAAAGCGCACGCTGCCATATTCAACTTTGATATAACGGTGTTCATGATTGAGGACTTTTTTATCAAACGAAAAGCGGAAGTATCCTTGATAAGCAGAGGCACGTACTTTTTCTGGTTGCCCTACTTTACCGTTTAACATTTCATACCAAGTTTGATAGCTGTTTTCGATATTATAATTCGGCGTATCGGCTTGGTAAGCTAACAGTAAAGCAACAGCGTGCTTACAATTCCACCCAACTGGGCAAGAACAAGTGCTGTGAATAATATAACCGCCTTTATTAGACGGTTTAATGGATGCTTTAGTCTTATAAGGCGTGTCATTGGTCCCTTTGACCAATCCAACAAGTGAATTACTCGATTCATCGTAATCGCACGCTAATACACGACTTTCTTTAAAATAGAGGGTACCTCGGTCAATAATATTACGACCAAAACTTGTTGATATATCTTGCTGAGTCACTTTAGGCATCGGAAAAAACCATCTAAAAAACGGATCGTTAATGATAAAGAGATAGTGAGCAGAAATAAAGGACTAATAATGGAATTACATAATTCCTGCGATTAACACCTTCATTTATTTACTAAAAAACACAATTATAGTAGGTTATACAAAAATATTTATTTATCATCAATATTAACTAAACTAGATCATCATATAATTATAAGAGATAAAAATTAATTGATAAAAAATAAAGCCCTCAATCCACTGTATTTTTTTGTTATCGCATATATAGCCTTACAAGCGTGGATGTTTCCTACTGTTTATAAAATAGACTTTTATGATATATTCTTTAAATCTGTTATTGCTATTACGCTATTCTTATTATTGATTCAATTAAATAAAGTTAAGCATAATCGTGACGTACACAAATACTTAATGAGCGGATTTTTCTTTCTTTTTGTCACTCTACTAACAACAACCCTCGATGAAATATTTACTCAACCTTGGTTGTTAAAAGTCTTATTCAAAGATATAGCACAAATGATCGGCTTTATATTAGTGTCTATAGGCATTAACACTTGGATAATACAAAATAGCGATCAAAGCTCTAAATTAAAACAGTTATCAGAGACTGACGAATTAACCAACTTATACACGCGACGCCATTTTAATGAGCTACTCTCTAATGTACTTGTTACCCAACGTGTAGAAAAAGAATCCTTCTCTGTTTTATTAATTAATATCGACAATTTTAAACTTATTAATGAGCAACATACCCAGACAGGGGGTGATGTAGTCCTCAAAAAGCTTGCTAATAAGCTGACCGACTGTATCCGTAAAACCGATACCGTTGCGCGCTGGGGCGGAGAGGAGTTTATTATATTATTAAACAACAGTAATGACGTCATTGCTAAGCAAGTCGCTGAGATGATCCGTGCTAAAAGTGAGTTATTATGTGTTGAATATAACAAAGACATTATTAATATCACTGTCAGTATTGGGGTAGCAACTTACCAAAATGAAGTGAAAAGCAGTGCATTAATTAACCGAGTAGAGCAATGTTTATCAGAAGCGAAAAAAAGCGGGAAAAACAAAGTATTAGTGAGCTGTAATAAGATACAAAGTGCATAGTTTTTAATAGCCATGACTCAATTAAATATGTATCTTCAAATTAGCATTAAGTAGCTTATTTTGTTAATGCGTTTACATTTTAAAACATCACAGCTATAAAATATAAACGCTAAACATCGCTATAAATAAGTTATAAATAGTTATAAATAATTATAAATAATTATAAATAATTATGTTTTGTATCCATTAGGGTTATTTGACTGCCAGCGCCAAGTATCTTGCATCATCTCATCTAAGCCACGTTCAGCTTGCCAGTTTAACTCTGCTAATGCTTTTTCAGGCGCAGCATAACAGGCTGCAATATCGCCTTCTCGACGTGGTGAAACATTGTATGGAATAGTCTTACCGCTAGCTGCTTCAAACGCGTTGATCATATCAAATACAGAATAGCCATTGCCAGTACCTAGATTATAAATGAATACACCTGTGTCACTTTGTATCCGATGCAATGCTTTTAAGTGCCCCAACGCTAAGTCTACAACATGAATATAATCACGAACACCTGTCCCATCCGGCGTGTCATAATCATCACCAAATACAGCCAAGGCTTTCAGTTTTCCTACCCCAACCTGTGAAATATAAGGCAATAGATTGTTTGGGATTCCATTCGGGTCTTCACCTATTAAACCAGATAGGTGAGCACCAACAGGATTAAAGTAACGTAAAATAACAAACGCCCAGCGAGGATCTGACTTGGCAACATCTGCTAAAACCATTTCAACCATTAATTTTGACGTACCGTATGGATTAGTAGTTCCGCCGACTCTAAAGTCTTCTCTGATCGGTAAAGAAGCAGGATCACCATAAACGGTTGCTGAAGAGCTAAACACTAATTTAAATACACCTGCATCCTTCATTGCATCTAATAAAGTCAAGGTACCCTGTACATTAGTTTGATAATAAGAAATAGGTTTTGCGACTGACTCCCCTACTGCTTTCAAGCCTGCGAAATGAATAACAGAATCAATAGCGTGTTGACGGAATACACCATCCAAAAAATCTTTATCTAATATATCCCCTTGATAAAATATAGGTGCTTTACCTGTGATTTTTTCAACTCGATTCAATGATTCTTGCGAAGAATTACATAAGTTATCTACAATAATAACTTGTTGATCTTTCTCTAACAGCTCAACCACGGTATGTGAGCCAATATAACCTGCACCGCCGGTGACTAAAATTGTCATAAACTACCTACTATAAAGTCATTAAAAATAAAACGAAAGGGGTTAATCTGATTTCAAGGTGCTTTATCAGCATAAAGTTACCTGCTAACTTTACCATCTTGAATGATAAAAGGTATAAATCGTAACACCCTTGTTACAATTTATACCTTATCGATGAGTGATAAATAGAGGAGTTATTAATTGAGGGGCTATAAGCTTACATAAGGCATAACTTTTTTTAATGTTGCTACACCAATACCTTTAACATTGACTAAATCTTTTACATTAGTGAAATCACCATTTTTTTTACGGTAATCAACAATAGCTTGTGCTGTTTTATCACCTATTCCATTAAGCGTTGTTAATTGTTCAACACTGGCACTATTAAGATCTATTTTTGATATCTTACCAACGGCAGCAGTTGAAGTTATTTTTTTCTTTTCACTAGCAACCGTTGTTTTTGCTTTTTGAGTTACTGCACTACTCTTATCAAGACTAGATGACACCTTACTATTAAGATCGGCAGCTAACACAGATTGAAAACTAGCCGGTAATAAAAACAATGATGCAGCAAGAAGTAAACCACGTGTATATTTTTTCTTCATCATATTATCCTTTTTTTATTAGGGGTATCATTCAATTTAGCTTGTTCTGTCATTAAATCAATAAAAAATCACAAAATCAACTAACAAAAAAATCCTTACTTAATTCATTCGATCCAGTGTGTTATATCCGTTATGCTAAAAGCTTGGATTTTAGAGGACTTATTATGATTGAGTTACACCGTTTTGAGCATTTACGCATTGCGCAGGCATTTTCTGATTTTTTAAGCAGCCAAAATATTACGAATATTATTGAACAAAGTGAATTCCAATATCCAATAATGATTAAAAATGAAAATCAATTAGCACAAGCAAAACTTGAACTTGCATTATTTTTGGATAACCCAAATCAAAGCAAATACTTATCAGCAAGTTGGAAAACCGGTAAAACCGAACCCGCATCATCACAGTTAGTTTATGCCAATGCTAGCTTGTTATCCAACTTCAAAAGTCATGGTGGACTATTCACTCATGGTATTTTTATAACCTGTATAATTATCTATGCGCTTACTGCGTTTAATGTTTTTAATCCAATGAACTCTCTTTTTGCCTTCTTCAGACAACAGCCTTTTGACTATATTGA
Organism: Vibrio sp. 1-Bac 57; assembly: GCF_037546855.1. Taxonomy (NCBI): domain Bacteria; kingdom Pseudomonadati; phylum Pseudomonadota; class Gammaproteobacteria; order Vibrionales; family Vibrionaceae; genus Vibrio; species Vibrio sp. 1-Bac 57. Next base: position 91,208 of record NZ_JALAAC010000009.1, read on the forward strand.
AAGCTGGCGATTTATTACCCCAGCTTTTTTACACTTCAGTCTATTGCACATAGTGTTCAATTTATTATGGTGGTGGCAACTCGCTGGCTTAATAGAAAAACAACAGGGTAAACAACGTTTAATTTTATTATTTTTGTTTTCAGCCATTGCATCAAATTTGGCTCAATTCTTTTTAGTTGGACCTTACTTTGGAGGCTTAAGTGGTGTGGTTTATGGGCTAGTAGGTTACTGTTGGTTAACTGGACAATTAAACAAACAAAGTCAGGTACATTTACCAAACAGCATGTTTGTTTTTTTAATAGGCTGGTTAATCTTAGGCTTTGTGGACTTATTACCCGCTAATGTTGCAAATTATGCACACTTAATAGGTCTATTAGCAGGACTTATATTGGCCGCTGTTTGTCATAAACTAAAACTATAAACACACGGCTAAAGGAAATGTTAGATTAGATAGTCAATTTATTGATCTAAATATTTAGTAAAGAGTAGGTTTTCAACGGGTCTTGTACCAATAAATTCAAACAACACATCGTTTACCTCTGTTAAACAACGTTGTCTGATCGCGTCACGTTCGGTATTAGATTTTATTTGGCTTTCATTTTGTTCGCCAAAAATAGTAATAATGCGATCCCGAATTAATGGTGCATTCATTTCTACCTGCTCATAAGCGCTGCTCGATTTAACCATCAAATCAACACGTAAGCGTACGTAACCTAAACGTTTTCCGGGTTTAATATAATTAGTAATAATATCTGGGCTTAATGCAAAATATTGGTAATCAGGAGCTTGCTGCCCTTCTTCCTCTTCAGCAACTACAGAGGTAAGCGGTGAAAGTAGTGCAAAATAAAGCACACAAAAAAACACTTTTTTAAGCATAGTTAATTCCTTCAAGGAAAGATGTTAATATTTTTGAGTGGTATAATAGCTCAATACTAAAGTGTTTGCTTGATGTGGGCAGATAAAATAACTGGTTTTTTAAATTAAAGGTTTGTATGTTTAATCAAATGCTTAACATTGCGTCATCAACTCAATGGCAAGAAAATAGTAAATCGAAAAATTGCACTAACTACATTCTGTCATGGTTATTAGATGAAGCATCTTTGACTAAGAAACTTGAACAAAAATGTCAAAATTTTTCGGTAGAAGTTAAGCAACAGCTTAATACGAATGCAGAGCAAGCAACACTTTCCCCACATTTCCCCGCGCCAGAACAAGTCTTAGTACGTGAAGTACTTTTATATTGTGATGGTATTCCTAATGTGTTCGCTCAAACTGAAATCCCTTACAGTACACTCTCTAACAAACAACAAAACTTAGCGAATATTGGCTCTGAATCCTTAGGAAGAATTCTATTTCAAGACAAAACTCTGCAGCGTAGTAATATTGAAATTGCTGAGTTTACAGTCGGTTCTCCATTACATCTGTATAGTGCTTCACTACAACAGCCATGCGAACATTCATTATGGGCAAGACGATCTATTTTTTATATAGAAAATAAACCTTTATTAGTCAGCGAAGTGTTTTTACCTGCTTCAGGAATTTACCAATGATCATTTATTTAGACGCCACTAAACGGCAAGCTTTTTTGGAGTTAATGCGTGTTGATAAACCGATCGGCACCTTACTTCTGTTGTGGCCTACTTTATGGGCATTATGGATAGCGGCACAAGGTTTCCCTGATATCGATGTCTTGATTGTCTTTTGTCTGGGTGTGTTTTTTATGCGTAGTGCAGGTTGTGTGATTAATGACTTCGCCGATAGAAAAGTGGATGGATTTGTTAATCGAACTAAAAATCGGCCATTACCCTCAGGAAGAGCCACCAGCAAAGAAGCCGTATATTTATTTTTATTTTTATCTTTATGCTCTTTTTTATTGGTATTAACGCAAAATAACCTGACCATTCAATTGTCTGTTATAGGGCTGTTCCTAGCGTTTGTTTATCCCTTTATGAAACGATTTACCCATTTACCACAGTTTGTTTTAGGTATTGCTTTTAGTTGGTCAATTCCAATGGCCTACGCAGCACAAGCTAATATACTATCGAGTAGTGTCTGGTTATTATTTATTGCTAATATTACATGGACTATCGCTTATGACACTATGTACGGCATGGTTGATAAAGAAGATGATCTTAAAATTGGGATAAAATCTACCGCTATCTTATTTGGGAAATATGACAAGTTAATTATTGCTCTATTACAATTTATAACCTTAGTTTTGTTAGTGATTGTCGGTCTCATTGAGAATTTAAATTGGCTTTATTATGGTGCTTTAGCAGTGGCAGGTTTACTCTTTTTACAGCAACAAAAAAGTATTAAAAGTCGCGACGAAAAAGCCTGTTTTAAAGCTTTTCTAGATAATAACTATGTGGGTTTAGTGATATTTATCGGTTTTATCCTAACTTACTTATACCCGTAAATCAGCAAAGCTAAATGGCTAAAGATTAAAGGTTATCTCAGCTACCCCCACAAAAAAACGGTTAGTTTTCACTAACCGTCTTATCGCTAAAAATTAATATTACTGGTTATTGTCAATTAACAACCTGGACCACATTCCATACACTCGTTGATCATTGCTGAGCCTAATTTTAATTTAGCATTCAAATCACGTAATGCGGTTCTAACACCTTCTTCAATAACCGGATGGTAGAAAGGCATATCTAACATTTGCGAAATAGTCATACGGTTCTGGTGTGCCCAAGCTAAAAGATGTGCAAGATGTTCAGCTTGTGGTCCAATAATTTCAGCCCCTAAAAAACGCCCTGTGCCTTGCTCACCGTAAAGGTTTAATAACCCTTTGTTTTTTAACATCACCCGGCTGCGGCCTTGGTTTTCAAAGGAAACACTACCAGTTTCAAAACACCCACAACCAGAAAACTTCTCTGTTATCTGTTTATGGCTAAGACCAACCATCGCTAATTGTGGATCGGTAAATACAGCAGCAATCGATGAACGGCGTAATCCAACACGAATATTTGGGTAAACTCCCGCATTACTGCCCGCGATTTTACCTTGGTCAGCTGCTTCGTGTAATAATGGAATTTGATTACTCGCATCACCAGCAATAAAAATAGTCGATACTGAAGTTTGCATTGTATATGGGTCGGCAATTGGAACACCGCGATCATCACTTTCTAATTTAACACTCTCTATATTTAAATTATCAATATTTGGACGACGCCCCGTTGCCGCTAATACATATTCAACTTCTTTAATTTGTTCAACGCCCTGTTTATCAATATAAGTAATTTCAACTAAATCACCTTTGCGTTGCATATTTTTTACGTTGGCATCTGCATCCAAATAAAACTCATCACTAAATGCTTTTTCTGCGTAAGCCATCACTTCAGGGTCAGTAAATGGGCCGACTTGTCCACCCATACCAAACATTAAAACTTCAACACCTAAACGGTGCAACGATTGCCCGAGCTCTAATCCAATCACTCCAGGACCAAATACGGCTACAGACTTGGGTAAATCCATCCAATCAAACACATCATCATTAACAACAAGTCGATCACCGAGATCATTCCATACTCCTGGATAACTTGGACGAGACCCTGTCGCAATAACAATGCGCTGCGCATTAACAAGCGTATGCTCATCTATCTTTAATTGTGTTTCAGATACAAATGTCGCTTTACCAATTAATTTATCATTCTCGTCAATTTCATCTACCGCTTCAACAACAAAACCCACAAAACGGTCACGTTCATCACGTACTCGTTGCATCACTTTTTTGCCATCAACTCGCACATCACCATCAACAAAAACACCAAAGGGTTCAGTATGTGCAGCACTATGCGCCGCTTCAGCTGCGGCAATTAATAGTTTGCTTGGCATACAACCAACACGAGCGCAGGTAGTACCAAATTTTCCACCTTCAATTAATACCACTGAGTCTGTTTTTTCTTTAGCTGCTCGGTAAGCGGCTAAACCAGCAGTTCCACCACCGATCACGGCAACTTGTACATTAATTTGCTTCATATTGTTTCCCAATTTTGTTGATTTCTTGAATTTTGGATTTAAAAAAAGCGTATGTCTTATCAAAGAACATACGCTTTTGATGATAATCGAGCAGTTAAAACTGTTCTAATTAGCTATTTGCGTAAGCGATAGCTGCTTCACTGTCACCAATATGTTTACCATCGGCAAAAATTTGTGGCACTGTAGTTTGCCCTGATACCGCTCTTAAGCTTACAGTCGTTGCATCTGTACCCAATACGATTTCTTCAAAGCCGATATTATTATCTTTCAGTGCAGCCTTCGCTTTTGCACAGAAAGGACAACCTGGCTTAGTAAAGATAGTTACCGCAGCTGGTGCTTTAGCATTTGGATTAATGTAGTTAAGCATTGTATCAGCGTCAGATACTTCAAACGGGTCACCCGGTTGGTTTGGTTCGATGAACATTTTTTCAATCACGCCATCTTTAACCAACATACTGTAACGCCAGCTACGCTTACCAAAACCAATATCACTTTTGTCAACTAGCATGCCCATACCTTCAGCAAATGCACCAGTACCATCTGGTACAACTGTAATATTTTCAGCTTCTTGGTCTGCAAGCCATGCGTTCATTACAAAAGTATCATTCACACTTAGACAAACAATATCGTCTACGCCATTCTTTTTAAATACACCCGCTAACTCGTTGTAACGTGGTAAATGTGTAGAAGAACATGTTGGAGTGAAGGCACCTGGCAATGCAAATACAACAACTGTTTTACCTTTGAATAATTGATCAGTTGAAACATTTACCCATTCATCACCTTGACGAGTTGGGAAAGTAACATTTGGTACGCTTTGACCTTCGATATTATCTAACATTTGTAGCTCCTAATAATTATCAATTGTAGTTTTAAGTTTGCTAACAAGCTGCTGCTTGCTGCGATGGAGTTATTATGCAAAATAAACGACAATAGTTAAAATCGTTTATTATTTGCAAAGTGATAGTTAAAACCTATTTAAAATAGTTTTTAACTATCAAATTTCATTTTTTTTATTATATAGACTATTAATCAAATAATGCTTTCAAACTCGCAATGCCTTTATCGGACAATTGCTTTTTTTGCTCATCAGTACGTTTTTTAGGGCCACTTTCCCATTCCACATCTTCCTGTGGTAATTCATTTAAAAAACGACTCGGTGTTGGTTTAATGACCTCACCATACTGACTTCGTTCCTTAGCTAGCGTAAAAGTTAATTCTTTTTGTGCTCGCGTGATACCGACATACGCTAAACGCCGTTCCTCTTCTACATTGTCTTCATCGATACTGACCTGATGAGGTAATAACCCTTCTTCCATACCAATCATATATACGTAAGGAAACTCTAACCCTTTAGATGCATGCAAGGTCATCAACTGCACTTGATCTAATTCTTCTTCACTTTCATTACGAGATAACATATCACGTAGAGTGAGACGTGCAACCACTTGCTCTAATGTCATCTCTTCATCAAGATCATCACCCTTGAGCATTTCAGTGACCCATTTGAATAATGTCGATACGTTTTTCATTTGCATCTCAGCAGCCTTCGGGCTTGGGCTACTTTCGTACAACCAGTCTTCGTAACCTATATCGCGAATTAAGTCGCGAACGACATCAATATCATCCTCTGTCTTCAAGCGATGATTTAATTCAACTAACCATCTTGTAAAAGCTTGTACAGACTGAAGCCCCTTGCCATTTAAGGTTTGCTCTAAACCAATTTCGAAGCTGGCAGCAAACATACTGATATGACGTAAATTAGCATAATTACCTAACTTTTCACGACTCACAGCACCAATGCCTCTGGGTGGTTTATTGACCACACGAATAAAGGCATTTTCATCATCATGATTAACTAGCAGCTTTAAATACGCCATGATGTCTTTCACTTCACTGCGCGCAAAAAAGGAGGTACCACCGCTTATTTTGTAAGGAATACGGTTTTCCATCATCACTTTTTCTAATAAACGACTTTGGTGATTACCACGGTACAATACGGCATAGTCTTTAAAGTTAGCGCCGTTCATAAATTTATGGCCCGACAGTTCCATCACCACACGTTCAGCCTCATGTTGTTCATTTTTAGCAAATAAAACTTTGATTGACTCTCCGTAGGCTAATTCGCTAAATAAGCGTTTATCAAATTCATGCGGATTATTAGCAATTAATACATTAGCCGCTTTTAACACCCGTTGGCTAGAGCGATAGTTTTGTTCTAGTTTAATCACTTTTAACTGTGGAAAATCTCGTTGCAGCAATACCAAGTTCTCTGGTCGAGCACCACGCCAAGAATAGATAGATTGATCATCATCCCCTACCACGGTGAAGCGAGCACGCTCACCCACCAAGGATTTAATTAATTCATACTGGCTAGTATTTGTATCTTGGTATTCATCCACTAATAAATAGCGAATTTTTTTCTGCCAACGTAAGCGCACCTCTTCTTTATGTTTCAACAATAAAGTCGGTAAAACAATAAGATCATCAAAGTCTAAGGCATTGTAAGCTTTTAGCTGACGTTGATATAAATCGTAGCAATGAGCAAAAATAACATCACGCTCACCTTTTGCTTGTTTAATCGCTTGAGGTGGCAATATTAATGCATTCTTCCAATTTGAGATTTGTGTCACTAACGCTTTTAAAAGGTCAGTATCTTCTTTGAGTTGTTTTTCAGTCAGTTCTTTTAATAAAGCGAACGTATCTTGATCATCAAACAAGGTGAAACCGGCTTTCATACCCAGAGTTTTCACTTCACGTTTAATAATTTCTAGGCCCAATGAATGGAAAGTAGACACCATCAATCCACGCGACTCTTTTCGTCCTAAGGTTTGACTAACGCGCTCTTTCATTTCTCGAGCCGCTTTATTAGTGAAAGTAACAGCCACAATATTTTTTGCATGGTAATCACAGTGCTGTACTAAATAAGCTATTTTATTGGTTATAACACGGGTTTTACCACTACCTGCACCGGCGAGTACCAAGCAAGGTCCCGAGATCATTTTCACTGCGGCATCTTGTCCAGGATTTAATTTCATGACATGTCCTAAAAAATAAAAAAACAGTTTGATTCTACTTATCTTTTAACTGAAAGCTAGTGCAACAAAGTAGCAGAGCATTAATTCAACACTTTAGAAGTTAATGTAACCATACTTTTATTTCAGATTGTTAGATTATAAGGTCAAAGGTAATTAACCACGAAGACACAAAGGAAAAGAAGATTAAAATAAATCCATTTATGATTAAGGTTTGTCTTTTCTTTTCAAACAGGATTATTCACGATATAAGAGATATAAAAAAAGTCTCTCTTATAACTCACAATAATATTTTAAATTATTTACAGTTTAAGATTGCAATCCACTATCATTAAACGATAATGAACGTTCATTCATTTTAAAGTGAACTCATGGATAAGCGAACTCAAATTTTAGTCGCTGTAGAAACAGTCTTAGCGCAGCGAGGATTTTATGCATTTTCAATGCAAAATTTAGCGAATACTGCGGGCGTTGCAGCGGGGACTATCTATCGCTACTTTGCTAGTAAAGAAGCGTTAATGAACGAACTACAAAAGTTCATTCGAGAAGAGTCAGCTAATAATGTGTTATTGGGCTGGAAAGATAGCTTAACTGATAAACAAAAATATGATCTCATTTGGCAAAATGCTTTTGACTGTGTACTAGCAAATCCAAGACGTCTTACTTTAATCGAAATGCTGCATTTTGTACCTAATATGGCTCAAGCTGAAATAGCAGCATTTGAGTATGATATTTTCAAACCAATTACTGATTTTTACCAACATGGCATTGATACAAAAAAATTCTTAGACTGGCAACTGTTTGCATTAATGGCAGCGAGTCTAGACTCCTCAATTTCTTTAGCAAAACAAGTAATTCAAGGGCGGCTCATACCTGATCAAAAACAATTAGATCAAGTACGAGATGCTTCATGGGCAATCATTCAAAACCCAAATTTTAATCAACAGGACTAACTCAATGAAAAAATGGATAGCTTCGGCAATCATCTTGGCAATACTCGTATTCGGCAGTGTCATTGGCTTTAACATGTTTAAGGCACAAAAAATTAAAGAGTTTCTTGCCTCTCGCCCTATTCCTGAGTTTCCAGTCACATCCACAACGGTTAAATTGGAAGATTGGACTCCTCATTTACGTGCGATTGGATTTATTGAGCCTATCCAAGGTGTAACGGTTGCCAATGAAGTGGCCGGTAAAGTGACTAAAATTAGCTTCACATCAGGTCAAAACCTACAAAAAGATGATCCTATCATCTACCTAAATAGCGAAGTAGAACAAGCTAACTTAAAAGCTGCAAAAGGTCGTATGCCCGCAGTTGAACGTAACTACAAACGAATGAAATCATTATCAACAAGAGGTTCTGTTTCACAGGGGCAAGTGGATGACGCTGAAGCTGAATTCCTTGCTTTACAGGGTGAAATAGAAAGTTATCAAGCAACTATCAGCCTTCGTACCGTTCGAGCACCTTTTTCCGGCATTGCAGGGTTACGTAATGTATTTTTAGGCCAATATCTTGCGAGTGGTACAGATATTGTGCGTTTAGAAAATATTAGTCGCATGCAAATGCGTTTTACTATTGCTCAAAATGACCTCAATAAAGTGCATATTGGTCAAGCAATGAATGTATTTGTTGATGCACGTCCTGATACTTCTTTTACCGGTGTGATTTCTGCTATTGAACCTGCCGTAAACTACCAAAGTGGTGTCATTCAAATACAAGCATCAATTCCAAATGATGAACAAATACTGCGTTCGGGTATGTTTGCTAAAGCGAATATCATTTTACCCACCGTTGAAAAGCAAATAATCATCCCTTCAACTGCCATTAATTACACACTTTACGGTGAAACTGTTTATGTCATAACAGAACAAACAACAGACGATGGAAAAACGTTCTTACAAGCGAAACAACAAATCGTAACACTAGGTAAAAGTAAAGAAGACAAAGTACATGTTTTAACGGGTTTAAAAGAAAACGATGTGATTGCAACTAGCGGTCAAGTTCGTTTAAGTAATGGCTCACGAGTTAAAATCGTTGAATCACAAGCCCTTAATACTCCCTCTGTTCTTCCAGCATTGTAGGTGATGGCATGAAATTTACAGATATTTTTATAAAGCGTCCCGTTTTAGCCATCTCGCTGAGTTTGCTTCTTGTGTTATTAGGTATTCAAGCACTGACTAAAATGCAGGTACGCGAATACCCAAATATGACCAATACTGTGGTTAAAGTAACCACCAGCTACTATGGCGCAAATGCAGACTTAATACAGGGCTTTATTACTCAACCTATTGAACAAGCTATTGCACAGGCCGATAATATCGATTTTATCAGCTCACAAAGTTTTATGGGTAGTTCCACTATTACAGTGAATATGAAACTTAATACTGAACCTAGTGGCGCTGTGGCGGATATTCTAGCAAAGGTAAACAGTGTAAGTTCACAACTACCTAGTGAAGCTGAAGATCCGACTATTGACGTCAGTACTGGCTCTACGACTTCAGTTATCTACATTGCTTTCTCAAGCGATCATTTAAACTCTAGTCAAATCACCGATTACCTAGAACGCGTTGTTAAGCCGCAATTATTTAGTATTAATGGTGTTGCTAAAGTTAATTTATATGGCGGTACTAAATTTGCTTTACGAATTTGGTTAGATCCTGAACGCATGGCCGGTTTTGGGTTAAGTACCGCTGATGTTGTGACCATCTTACAGGCTAATAATATTCAGTCGGCCTCTGGGCAGGCGATGGGTTATTTCACTCTATTTAACGGTAGCTCTGAAACTCAAGTTAAAAACGCAGCCGAGCTAGAAAACCTAATCATTGCAACACGTGAAAATGGAAAAACCATTCATTTACAAGATATAGCGCGCGTATCACTTGAAAAAAGTCACGATACTTACCGTGCAATGGCCAATGGCGATGATGCGGTAGTCGTTGCGATTGACGCTGCACCCACAGCAAACCCACTTGATATCACAGCAGATGTAAGGCTCATGTTACCGGCTTTAGATGCCAGCAACCCAAGCTCAATTAAAATGAAAGTTTTATATGACTCTACCATTGCCATCGAAGAATCAATTAATGAAGTAATAAAAACTATCGCTGAAGCAGGCTTAATTGTATTGATCGTAATGATCTTATTCTTAGGTTCTTGGCGTGCCGTTATCATTCCAATCATTACCATTCCGCTATCGCTAATTGGTGTTGCTGTTGTAATGCAACTATTTGGTTTTACCATCAATCTCATGACGCTATTAGCTATGGTATTAGCCATTGGTTTGGTGGTCGACGATGCGATTGTGGTAGTAGAAAATATTGACCGTCATATCAAAGCAGGTGAAGAACCTTTCCGTGCAGCAATTATTGGTACGCGTGAAATTGCGGTTCCGGTTATTTCTATGACTATTACATTAGCCGCAGTATATGCACCTATCGCTTTAATGGGTGGGATAACAGGTTCGTTATTTACTGAATTTGCTTTGACTTTGGCTGGCGCGGTATTTGTTTCGGGCATCGTGGCACTCACATTATCACCCATGATGTGTAGTAAAATGTTGAAAATTAATCATCAGCCAAATCGTTTTGAGCGTACTGTTGATTCTGTATTAACGGGGTTAACTAATAAATATAGCCGCGCATTAAACATCCTGATGTTGCGTCGCCCTGCTGTAATTATTTTTGCATTACTGGTTTTTGCTTCACTGCCAATGCTATTTAAATATATTCCTTCTGAACTAGCACCAACTGAAGATAAAGGTGCATTGATGATGATGTCTAAAGCACCCGCGAATGCGAATTTAGACTTTATTGAAAATAGTATGCGTTTAGTCACTGATATAATTTCAGATCAACCAGAGGTAGAGAGTAGCTTAGCCATGTCTGGTATTCCTAATGCTAACCAAGCATTTGGTATCGCTATCATGAAAACATGGAGTCAACGCGACAAGGATCCAAAACAACTTTCAGCGACCATGACACCTGCATTCAACGCTATTCCATCAATGGCGACAACGGCGTTTCAAATGCCTGAATTACCAGGTTCATCAGGTGGTTTACCAGTACAATTTGTAATAACAACGTCTAATCCATTCCAAAGTTTAGTGAGTATTGCCAGCGATGTATTAGCAGCAACACAAGCTAACTCTACTTTTGTTTACTCAGAGCTCGACCTTGCCTTTGACTCAGCGACGATGAATATTAGTATGGACCGTGATAAAGCTGGAGCCTACGGGATTACGATGCAGGATATTGGTATCACATTGGGCACCTTATTAAGTGATGGTTATTTAAATCGTATCGATTTAGATGGACGAAGCTATGAAGTGATTGCACAAGTTGAGCGTAAGTATCGTTTATCACCAGATAAACTAGGTGACTTTTTTGTTCGAGCACAAAATAATGACATGGTACCGTTAAGTGAGTTGATTAGTATTGATATCACGGCAGAACCGCGTTCTTTACCGCACTTTAATCAACTTAATAGTGCAACAATCGGTGCTGTATTAGCCCCTGGTAGCACTATGGGTGAAGCGATAGACTTCTTTGAAGAGTTATCGACCACTAAACTGCCGCAGGGTTATCGCCACGATTACCTCGGTGAAGCACGTCAGTTTGTAACTGAAGGCGGCGCTTTATATGTCACTTTCTTACTTGCTTTATTCATCATTTTCTTAGTACTTGCAAGTCAATTTGAAAGTATTCGAGACCCATTAGTGATTCTAATGACGGTTCCGTTAGCAATTAGTGGTGCGCTTGTTGTGCTTGCTTGGGGCGCCGCTACAATGAACATCTATACTCAGGTAGGTTTGATAACCTTAGTTGGCTTGATAACTAAACATGGTATTTTAATTGCTGAAGTCGCAAAAGAAGAGCAATTACACCATGGTTTAAATAAGATAGAGGCTGTAAAAACGGCCGCGGCTGTTCGTTTACGTCCTATTTTAATGACCACCGCCGCAATGGTAGCTGGATTGGTTCCACTTTTATTTGCAACCGGTGCAGGTGCAGTTAGCCGCTTCGGTATTGGTGTTGTAATTGTGGCCGGTTTATCGATCGGTACCTTATTTACGCTGTTTATTTTACCGGTAATTTATTCCTTCATTGCCAGCGAACATGAAAAGGTTCCTGAATTTGACGAAGAAAAAGCATTAAAGGTAAATGCGACCAAAGCTTAATCACTAATTAATAAATCAAACGATTACGTTTATTTATTCTTCAACGCCACTGATAATTTTTTCTCAGTGGCGTTTTTTATTACTTGGATTCAGATCATAAGTGCATAACTTGAATTAGTAGAAAAAGAATTGAGTTTAAGGCAATTATTGAGTCAAATGGTTGTTCGTTTTATAAAGTTCCTTACACGTTTCATACACATAAGTGATGTATTTTAACTAACAACATCAATCAACTATTTTATGAAATTATTACTATTAGTTAGCAAACCCCACCTACCTCTTTCTTGTTGTTATATTGTTATTATATTGTTATATTTTTTGACTGATATGTGGAAAAATTTACTTTTTACCCTACTGTTACTACATACTTTTTAAGCTAGGATAAAACATGCTCACTTTTATCAATAATATTTCAATTCGCGGTAAGCTTTTAGCCCTCACATTATTACCCCTAATGGGCTTTATCAGCTTTGCAGGTAGTAACTATATACAAGCCTACCAAGAAAAAGTAATGCTAGAGAAAATGTTAATACTTACAAATTCTGCAGCAGTAAGCTCGCTCTTGGTTCATGAACTACAAAAAGAACGTGGTGCCTCGGCTGGTTACCTATCTTCAAAAGGTGAAAAATTTCAAAAAGCAATCGAACAGCATCGTCAAACCACGGATCAAAAAAATAAAGACTTACAAGCTTTTATAACTTCAGCATCACTTACACCACAATTAACGACTCTCTTTACCAAAGTGAACCAACAATTAGATAAACTACCTAGTTTACGCCAACAGGTTGATAACTTATCTATCAGCGTTAGCGATGAAGTCGCTTTCTATTCAAACCTGAATGCGCTACTGCTATCCATTATCAATAACACAGCCAATGAAAATCAAAGTTCGAAACTGGCTATATCAGCGGTTACGGTTGGTAGTTTTTTACAACATAAAGAACGTGCGGGTATCGAACGGGCAGTACTCAGTAACGTTTTCTCTATCGATCGCTTTACCCCTGCATTATTACAAAAATTTATTAGTTTATTAGCTGAGCAGGCAGTTTATCTCGATAAATTCAAAGCACATGCAACAAAAGAACAGTTCGCTATTTACCAAAAAAATCTCACAGAGCAAGCTTTAAACAATGTAAAAGACTATGAAAACCTTGCACTAGATAACCTTGATAAAGGTACCTTTAAGACTGACCCAAAGGTTTGGTTTGATACGATCACTCAAAAAATAAACTTATTAAAAGCTGTCGAAGTAGCACTACTTGATAATTTACGTGAAAATAATCAACAACTTATATCAGAGAAAGAAACTTACTTAATTTCACTTACGATCATTATTTTAATTTCATTTGCACTGATACTGTTATTGTCTTTTTATATTGCTAACCAATTACATAAAGGCATCCATGAAATCACTAGTAAACTAATCAGTATTACAACAGATAATGACCTCACCCTGCGTATCGACGTTAATAGTAAAGATGAATTAGGCGATATCAGCTCAACAATCAACAAGTTGGTTGAACATCTGCAAGGGCTGGTCAATAAGATTCAACATACCTCTAATGCACTCAAGAATAATTTAGCTGAAAACATTAAAAACAATCATATTATTGAAGGAAAAATAAATAGTGGTACCGAGCAAGTAACACAAGTTGTTACTGCCACCACTGAAATGAACAGTACCGTTAATGATATTGCGCGTAATGCAATACATGCTTCAACTGAAACAGAAAAAGCCAATACACAGAGCCAACATGGTAATCATGAAGTTGAAGAAACGATTGAAAATATCAGTAACTTATCCATCGAGTTACGTAATGCATCAGCGGTGATCGACAAGTTAAATGGCTCTGTTATCAACATTGGAAAATTCTTAAGTGTAATTAATGAGGTTTCAGAGAAAACAAACCTATTAGCTCTCAACGCTGCAATTGAAGCTGCACGAGCAGGTGATTATGGAAGAGGCTTCTCAGTGGTTGCCGATGAAGTACGTAGTTTGGCCTTACAAACAAAAGAATCCACCAATGAGATAGAGATGATGATCACAGAGCTGCAATCAAGCTCTAAGGATGCACAAAAGGCAATGAGTAACGGTATCGACATGGTTAATAAAAGTGTTGATGATGCTAAGCAAGCAGGACAGGATATCTTACTGATCACTCATAGCATTCAAGAAATTAGCCAAATGAATGAGCAAATAGCAACTGCAGCTGAGGAACAAAGTAGTGTTACAGAAGAGATAAACCGCAATATGTTACATATACAAGATGGTTATACTGAAATGCAGTTAAGCTATGGCAACATTGATAAATGCAGTGAGATGGTCGACTCATTAGCCACTGAGCTAGAGAAAATAGTGAATCAATTTAAGATTTAGCATTTAATATTTAACATTTAACATTTACGACAGATAAGATAGAAAAGGGGCTAAACAAAAATAAAGGCAGGGTAATTGATTACCTTGCCTTTATTTTTAGTGTTTTTTCTAGATATGAATCAATAACTAAGCTAATAACTAAGCTAAGAATTAAATACCATATTTAACACGGTAAGCTTGTACAGATTGTAAGTGTTGTTGCATTTCAGGCAAGGTTTCAAGGTAGTTCACCACATCCGCAAGTTGTACAATTGAAATCACTTTTGCATCATAATCACGCTCAACCTCTTGAATTGCTGATAACTCAGCTTTGCCTTTTTCTTGACGATCCAATGCAATTAACACCCCTGCTAGTTGCGCGTGATTGGCATTAATAATGTCCATTGACTCGCGAATAGCAGTCCCGGCAGTGATCACATCATCCACCAACATAATCTTACCGGATAACTCAGAACCAACTAAACTACCGCCTTCTCCATGTGTTTTTGCTTCTTTACGATTAAAACAATAAGGAATATCTAAATCATAATCATTAGATAAGGCAACCGCCGTTGTTGTCGCGATTGGGATCCCTTTGTAAGCAGGTCCAAATAATAGATCATAAGCAATGCCAGAGTCTTGTAATGCAGCGGCATAAAAACGCCCTAAACGCGCAAGATCTCGGCCTGTATTGAATAAACCTGCATTAAAGAAATACGGACTAATACGCCCAGATTTTAGGGTAAATTCACCAAATTTTAGTACTTGTTTCTCAATTGCAAATTCAATAAATTCTTTTTGATAATCTTTCATTTTCTACTCCATGTTTAATGCTTGTTTTTGTTCCATCACTAATTGTTCAATACCGCCTTTAGCTAAGCTTAACATAGCTAATAACTGTTCATGACTAAATGCACCATCTTCAGCAGTACCTTGAATTTCTATCATGCCACCGGTTTCTGTCATCACAACATTCATATCAGTTTCTGCATTAGTATCTTCCGCATAATCTAAATCACATACGGGTAAACCCTTATAAATACCAACAGAGATTGCTGCTATCATCTGTTTTAACGGGCTTTTTTTCAGCTTACCTTGAGCAACCATCCAATTAAGTGCGTCAGCTAAAGCAATACAAGCCCCTGTAATTGAAGCGGTACGAGTTCCACCATCGGCCTGAATAACATCACAATCAACGGTGATCATGTTTTCTCCCAAAGCTTTTAAGTTTACTGCTGCTCGTAGAGAACGTGCAATTAAACGTTGTATCTCTAATGTACGACCAGCTTGCTTTCCCTGCGCAGCTTCACGATTATTACGGTTATGTGTCGCACGTGGCAACATAGCATATTCAGCGGTCACCCAGCCCTTACCTTTACCTTTTAAAAAGCGCGGTACAGAACTTGAAACAGTCGCATTACATAACACCTTAGTATTACCTACTTCAATTAGCACTGAGCCTTCCGCATAATTGGTATAGTGACGCGTAATTTTGATGTCACGATGTTGCTCGGGTGCTCGATTACTTGGGCGCATAGATAAAAACCTTATGGATGAAATGAACGCAGAGTATACCCGTTCTATAACAAGGAAAAAACGTCAGCTATAAGAAAAATAAAAGGAAAAATAATAATAGAGGTGCTAATAATTGCAGAAAAAAAGCCTATAAAAAGAGAAAGCTAGCAATGCTAACCTCTCAATTAAAATTCATTAAAATGGTGATGTGGCTGTTAGAATGCGTACAATAATGTCATATTCGTTTCAGTATCAGTACTCTTTTTATCATCCAACGGTTTGCTGTTATAACGAACAATAATGGCAAACTTCATTGCTAATGCACCAATAATATTAGCGGTTAATGAAGTATCTGAACGCCCTTTTATTTTACTTCCCCAGTCAGCAACAAATTTTTGTTGGAATTTAGAAGAATTACTAATTTTCATTTGAAAATCAACTACACCATGTGCAACAGCATTTGCTTCACTATCATGCCCTTCCTCCAATGCTGACTCGCGATCAAGTTTTTGGTAAATATAACCAGGACCTAATTCTGCTTTCAAAGTCATGGTATTGTTATCAATAAAGCGATATCCGTAACCAACTGCAGTAGTTGAAGTAAAATCATAGCCAGTAAAAGGGTCAACTTCATAATTGCTACTAGCAAATAAATAACTCACGTCATCAAGTTGATAACCACCTTGCGCACCCAATAAATAACGTTTTGCCGTTACTTCGTCTTCGTCTTCTTTGTATAACCCTTCAAATAGATAATCATTTTCCCAGTTTCCTAATTCTTGCTTCAACGCTAGACGACCTTTAAACGAAGCAGTATCCGTATTACCCGTAGTCAAAGTTGCACCTAATTCAGCTTCCCCAGCAAGCGTTGCATCACCTTCAACAAACTCACTTCGAGCTTGTGCGGCAAATGGTATCGTTATAGTGATGGCTGCAGTAAGTAGCAATTTTTTCATTTTTCTATCCTTCTTTGTCATTTATTTATTTTTCGTTTAATTTAATTACTCTCGACTCGGTATCACAATATCAATTCGCACTGTAAAGTTTCAAGTTCAACTTGTTGATATAAATAACTTTAATTATCTCTAACCGATATCCCTAGTCGAGGTTAAGTCATATTGAGAGGCGGACTTTAACAATTGATCTGCACTATTTATAAATCCAACATGTGAATAGGTTTAGCAGAGAATTAAAGGCAACAGAGCCCGTATCAAATACGTTGTATGTGGGGAAGAAGATCTGTAAAAAAATAAAAAGCATCAATAACTAACGATCGATGCTTTTTATGAATTTTTATTGCTTAGGGAGTTGATCTACATTAGTGATCAGTACTTGCGGTGTTAAGTCTAACGCTTTATCTTGACTGAATTTTTTACCTTTTATCTGTACCACAATTTGTTGTGTTTGTGCCTCATCAAAGAATAAATCAGCATAATATTGTTGTACTTGTTGTAATGTCACTGACTCCAACATAGCAACATGTAAGCGTTTTGTATCAATAGCTTCTTTATTGCTCATCCATTCATTAATAAGATAAGAAAACTCTCCACTTAAATTACTTGGTTTAGCTAAGTAGTTAGCTATATGCGCTTTTTTAATGTCCTCAAAGTCACTTTCGTCCGTTGCAGCTAACGTTGTTTTAAAGCTTTCTAAAAAGGCCTTAAAACGTTCATATAAAGCGGCACTTCCAATCGCTGGACTTTGTGTGAACAACCCAAAAGCAACACTATCATTCACTTCGAAACTGGCAGTAAAGGGTGAGTACGTCAACTGCTCTTGAGTTCGAATTTGGTCATAAAAAGCAGGTTTAAGTAGTTTATTCAATAACTCTGCTTTTGCTAATGAAGTAGGATCTTGGTTTTTTGCTAAATACACACTAACCAAGGCATCATCTTCTAATGCAGACTCTCGTATAAAGTTTAATGCTCCTTTTTCAGGATCTGCATTAACACGTTTGATTTGATAAAAAGCATTAGGCTGAATTTTTATTTTCAGCTTCAATTTTGCTGTCAATTGCAATACATCTAATGTTGAAAAATTACCTAGGGCTAATAAACGCACACTAGATTGAGAAAACATTTGTTTAGCTAAAGTAACTAGTTGCTCGCTGGTTACTGTATCGATTTGAGATAATAGAGTCTGGTCAGACCAAGATGGTTGACGAATAATTTTTCTAAATCCATCTAAGCCCAAGTCCATTGCCTTTGTTTTAGATTTATTATTGAAACGACGTGTCAGCTCTTGTTTTGCAAGACGCAGAGATTGCTGATCAACTGACATCTCTTTAATATGATCTAATAACATCAGTAATAATTTAATTTGTTTGTCGCTATAACCACTGGTAGTAATCAATAAACCTTCATTACTACTAATGGAAAAGCTTAAGCCAGCTTCTTGCGTAACAAAACTCAATTCAGAGAGCTGTTTCTGCAAAATATTTAACAATAAACTCATTTCTACTCTGGCTTGAGGACTTTGATCATTCAGGTTGTTATTGAGTTGTAGGTTTAAAATGCCTTTTGGCTCTTTTAATTGGCTTTGCTTAAACCACACCGATAAACCCGACTCCTTCACTAGTGCTATCGCTTGATTATTACTTTGTTCGTTAACTAAACTTAAATTTTCAGGTAACCAATCATTGCTAATCGGTAATATCATTTTTGATTGAATTTTTTTCGCTGAGGTTAACCATTGCTGCAAACGCGATTTTTTTATCTTCGCCTGTGCATACTGACCTTGGTAGAAAGGGATCGGTGTGTTAACAATTGCATTCGGTGACATGACAAAAATACGACTATTTTCTGGCGTTAAGTAGTCTACTAATTGCTTAATGAATTTAGGATTGAATCCATCTAAACGAAACGAATAAGAAAGTAAATCTTGCAATGGATAGTGCTGCATATTAGCAGACAGAGACATTACGTAATTAAAACCAGCCCTTTTTGGCAAAAATTTAAAGTAATTATCTAAGCTCTTTTTCTGCTCTGAATATTGTAATTCATTGATCCCCTGTTCTTTGATCAGGTTGATATAAGCAAATAAACTCGCCAGCACAATATCTTGATCCTGAAGACCTTTTTCCGTAAGTTTAAAGCTCATAGTAAACTGAGAATACTGCTCACTATGGCCTGCATAGAAACCTGCGCTCACCGACTCTACTAAACCAATATTTTTTAAATAGTCCGATAAACCACCCTTATGATCAGAACCCAATAATCGGCTAATATAACCACCAGGTTGATACATATATTCATCTTTCACACTCGGTACTAAAAAGTTAACTTGTAACAATTTCAGATCCGCAGTTGGTTTCATTTGCACTTCTAACGCTAATTGCTTATCTGTTAATAAAGGTGTGATCAGTACAGGTTTAGTTACATTGTTATTAGGAATTTGAGTTAAATATTTAACCGCAATTTTCTGCATATTAGCTAATGAACGCGGGCTAGTCATTGCCACTTTCATGGTATTAGCAGAATAATTTTGCTTAAAAAACAGCTCTAGTTCTTGTTGTAAATTACTACCTGGTTTATCGCTAAGGGTACTCAAATCACCAGTACTAAAACGCGCCATGGGATGTTCAGGGTTTAATGAATAACGCTGTAACGCATACAACTTTCTCATGTCGTTATCAAAATAGGTTTTATGCTCTGCATTAACCGTATGACGCTCTTTTTCAGCATATTTTTCATCAAGCAGTGGAGCACGCATAACATCACCTAGCCTGTCTAATGCCTCTGGCAATGCACTATCATTAACCTCAAAACCATACACAGTTGCATCCTGTGCGGTATAAGCGTTGGTATAGCCTCCATTTTGGCTCATAAACTTGCTGTACTCATTAATCACCGGATATTTTTCAGAGCCGAGGAACAGCATATGCTCTAAATAATGTGCTAAACCAAGCTGATTCTCTGGGTTATGCATACTGCCAATTGGCACTGATAAAGATGCAGCACTGTTTTCCAAATCAGGATCAGAAATCAGTAATACTTGTAATTGATTGGCCAGACGAATCACTTGATATTGGCGCGTATCATTGGGACTTTTAGTAATGGACTGTTCGAGCACCTCAAATGAATTCATATTATTCTCAGCGGCTTGCGCTTGTAAGGAAGTTAAAAAAGTACAGATCAATAAAGATATAAATCGGATAAATATTTTGCTTATCATTAACAACTCTCTTTATAGCGACAACTCTAGCTGGAACCCTATAGACATAACAGAGCGTATATAGTTTCAAGTAGATACCATTCGCACCATTACTCCAGCACAAAAGTCATGCCTAAATTATGTTTAAATATCGACTAAATTTGTAGCCAAAACGTGGTGGGACCATCATTAGTGGAGGTCACTTGCATATCAGCGGCAAAAATACCATTTTCAACATGGCAGCCCAATTCGGTGCATTGTTGACTAAACAGCTGATATAAACGATCCGCTTCTTCAGGTTCTGCACCGTTGGTGAATCCAGGTCGATTACCTTTTTTTGTTTCTGCCGCTAACGTAAACTGTGAAATAACTAATAAATCCCCCTTCGCTTGTTGCACGTTAAGATTCATTTTTCCATTAGCATCAGCAAAAATACGATACGCTAAAACCTTTTGAGCTAAGCGCAGACATTGTTTATCGGTGTCACCCTTTTCTACTCCTAAAAGTACTAATAAACCGCTTTTAATTGCACCTACCGTTTGTCCTTCAACGGTCACCGACGCGTTAGTAACACGTTGAATCATTGCAATCATTGTTCATTCTCCGCTAATGTTTTGTCTGTTTCTTGCATCTCTTTTTCAGATACAGATAAAAATTCTTCTAGGGTAGAGGTCACTTCTGCACCAATCAATACAATCAACCAACTAAAATAGATCCAAACAAACATGATCGGGATAACCGCTAATGCACCATAAATAATTTGCTGTGAAGGAAAATTAGTGATGTATAAAGTAAATAGATCCGTTGCAAAATTAAATAATAAGGCAGCGATCAGGCCACCCGTTAGTGCATAACGAAAGCTGACACGTTGATGCGGCACTAATGTATATACACCGGCAAATGCTAACCAAGAAAAAACAAAAGGGATAATGCTTAAAATTTGTTGTCCAAGCGATAAAAAACCACCGGTTTGAACAATAGAAAAGAGGTAAGAACTGAGGGCAATGCTGCCACCAATAATAATTGGACCTAAACTTAAAATAGTCCAATAAATAGTAAAGGCCTGCACTACTGATCGTTTGTTAGTACAACGCCAAATACGATTGATAGTTTGATCTATCGTTGAGATCAATAACAAGGCAATCACAATTAATGACGCGATCCCCATCATGCTCATTTTTTTAGTATTTTCAATAAATCCGGTCATATGCTCTTTGACTGCATTACCTGCTGTTGGCACAAAATTATTATAGATAAGATCTTCAATAATTTTATTCAACTCCGAAAACATCGGGAAGGCCGACAGCATATAAAATATAACCGCCAGAAAAGGCACAATAGATAAAAGAGTAACGTAAGCAAGATGGCCGGCAGGGACTTTAATATTATCTTCTTGGCTGCGCTTCCATAAAAAAATACTGTAGCTGTAAACCAATTTGACTTTCTGTACTAATACTTGCTTTTGTAATGGCAACATAGTTTTCCTAGATGAGTTTTAAGCAATGGGAAAAACAGCTTTAGATTCTATGGACTGCATAATGTATTTAACCTCAGTTCTGGACAGCCAAAAATATAAGCTTATGATTTTAAATTTGATTTTTCTTTCATTAACCAGAATTGAGGTTATTTAATATTAAAGAGTCGATATCGCTTAACTACAAATTGTAAACAAAAAAAAGGCCTTACGATAGTAAGACCTTAATATTAGGTTTTTTAGTCGTTTAAGTAAACGAATTAACCTTTAGTTGGACGTGCAGCACGTTTACGCTCATTCTCACCCAGTAATTTCTTACGGATACGAATGCTTAATGGCGTTACTTCTACTAACTCATCAACATCGATAAACTCAAGCGCTTGCTCAAGTGTCAAGATGATTGCAGGTGAAAGTGTTTGTGCTTCATCAGTACCTGAAGAACGAACGTTAGTAAGCTGTTTACCACGAATACAGTTAACTGTTAAATCATTTGAACGGTTATGAATACCGATGATTTGACCTTCATAAACTTCAGTAGCGTGACCTAGGAATAAACGACCACGATCTTGTAAGAAGAATAATGAGTAAGTAACCGCTTTACCAGTTTGATTACAAACCATTACACCATTTTGGCGTTGACCAATTGTACCGCCTTTGTGCGGACCGTAATGGTCGAAGCTATGGTATAAAAGACCAGAACCAGATGTAATTGTCATGAATTCAGTTTGGAAACCGATTAAACCACGACTTGGGATCATAAAGTCTAAACGTACACGGCCTTTACCATCAGGGATCATATTAGTTAGTTCCGCTTTACGGATACCTAATTGTTCCATGATTGAACCTTGATGTTGCTCTTCACAGTCAACTGTCAATGTTTCCATTGGCTCATGTAACTGACCATCGATCATTTTTTCAATAACTTCTGGACGAGATACTGCTAGCTCAAAACCTTCACGACGCATGTTTTCAATTAAGATACCTAAATGTAGCTCACCACGACCAGATACTTTGAATTTATCAGGATCGGCAGTTTCTTCTACTTTTAACGCAACGTTATGTACAAGCTCTTTATTCAAACGGTCAAGGATGTTACGTGATGTAACGAATTTACCTTCTTTACCACAGAATGGAGAGTTGTTTACTTGGAAAGTCATTGTTACCGTTGGTTCATCAACAGTTAATGGCGTCATCGCTTCAACATTATTTTGTGCACAGATAGTGTCAGAGATTTTAAGCTCGCCTAGACCACTGATTGCAATAATGTCGCCAGCTTCACCATATTCAATATCATGACGTTCTAGACCTAAGTAACCTAATACTTGACCTACTTTGCCTTTACGTTCTTTGCCGTCAGCACCAATGATAGTTACCGCTTGGTTTACTTTAACATGACCACGTGTAATACGACCAACACCGATAACACCTACGTAAGAGTTGTAATCAAGTTGAGATATTTGCATTTGGAAGTCGCCATCGCGGTCAGCTTCTGGTGGAGCAACAGTATCAACGATAGTTTGGAATAAATCTTCCATGTTATCTTTTTTAGTGTCCATATCAGTACTTGCCCAACCGTTTAATGCAGAAGCATAAACAACTTGGAAGTCTAATTGCTCATCAGTAGCACCTAGGTTATCAAACAAATCAAATACTTGATCCATTACCCATTCAGGACGTGCACCAGGCTTATCGATTTTATTAATAACAACAATTGGTTTTAAACCATGAGCAAATGCTTTTTGTGTTACGAAGCGAGTTTGTGGCATAGGACCATCAACAGCATCAACGATCAAACAAACACTGTCTACCATAGATAGAATACGTTCTACTTCACCACCGAAATCGGCATGCCCAGGAGTATCTACGATATTGATATGGTAATCGTTCCATACAATCGCTGTATTTTTTGCAAGAATGGTAATACCACGTTCTTTTTCAAGATCGTTAGAATCCATTACACGTTCTTCATTATCACCACGTGAATCCAAAGTACCAGATTGCTCTAACAGTTTATCAACCAATGTTGTTTTACCATGGTCAACGTGAGCAATGATGGCTATATTTCTTAATTTATCTAACGACATGATGTGCCTCAAAAATAACTACTATAAAAATACCAATTAAATAAAAATAGATTATCCACTTTTATTTAATTGGTATGAAAAAATTTAGGCTATGAAAACACTTAAAGTGAGATAGCCAAATGTGCGCACATTGTAAACATAATTTCAAAAATAGAAAGTTTTAAGTCGGTCACAGTTAGCTTAAATGCTGAAAAGTTTAAAAAATGCAAGCAACTGAGCACTCAAACACAAAACGCACCAAAAAAGATCTGCACAGCACCATATTGGTGCACAAGATCACATTATATGGGCTGTAGCAGCAGAAAAAGCGAGGTATAATGGGCTTTGCCAAGTTGGCATAGTTTTAGCTACTTGTATCAGCATAAGTTTAGAAGTATAAATACTAGTTCAGAATTACGATAAATCGATTTTCATACATTTATGGATTTTCATACATTTATGAATAACGATTTGTTTTTTAAACATTTCGATGTCAAATGAGGTTCTACAACATGTCTGCACAAACAATTCAAGACGTTCTAGCTCTTATTAAAGAGCAAGACGTAAAATTCGTTGATTTACGCTTTACTGATACACATGGTAAAGAGCAACACGTCTCTATTCCGCATCACCAAGTAAACGAAGACTTTTTCGAAGAAGGTAAAATGTTCGATGGTTCTTCAATCGCTGGCTGGAAAGGGATTCAAGATTCAGACATGGTATTAATGCCTGTACCTTCAACGGCTGTACTTGACCCATTTACTGACGATGCAACATTAAACTTACGTTGTGACGTACTAGAGCCAAAAACAATGTTAGGTTACGACCGTGACCCACGTTCTGTTGCTAAGCGTGCTGAAGCTTACATGCGTTCAACAGGTATTGCTGATACTGTTTTATTTGGTCCAGAACCAGAATTCTTCCTATTTGACGACGTTAAATACGGTAATACAATGCAAGGTGCTTTTTTCTCGATTGATGCTAAAGAAGCGGCTTGGAACTCAGGTACTTCATATGAAGAAGGCAACACCGGTCACCGTCCAGGTGTTAAAGGTGGTTACTTCCCAGTAGCACCAGTTGATTCATCTCAAAACATCCGTTCTGCTATGTGTTTAATCATGGAAGAAATGGGTTTAGTTGTTGAAGCTCATCACCACGAAGTAGCAACAGCGGGTCAAAACGAAATCGCATGTCGTTTCAACACAATGGTTGAAAAAGCAGATGAAATCCAAATTTACAAGTACGTTGTACATAACGTTGCTCACGCATACGGCCAAACAGCTACATTTATGCCTAAACCAATTATTGGCGATAACGGTTCTGGTAATCACTGTCACCAATCTTTAGGTAAAGATGGTGTTAACTTGTTCTCTGGTGATCAATACGGCGGCCTTTCTGAAATGGCGCTTTATTACATCGGCGGTATTATCAAGCATGCTAAAGCACTTAATGCATTCACTAATGCATCAACTAACTCTTACAAACGCTTAGTGCCACACTTTGAAGCGCCAGTAATGCTTGCATACTCTGCAGGTAACCGTTCTGCGTCTATTCGTATTCCAATTGTACCGACTGCACGTGCAGCGCGTATCGAAGTACGTTTCCCAGATCCAACAATGAATCCTTACTTAGGTTTCTCTGCAATGTTAATGGCTGGCCTTGACGGTATTAAAAATAAGATACACCCTGGTGATTCTCTAGATAAAGATCTATACGACCTACCTAAAGAAGAAGCTGATGCAATCCCACAGGTTGCAGTATCTTTTGAAGAAGCACTTGCTGCACTAGATGCTGACCGTGACTTCCTTGTTGAAGGTGGCGTATTCTCAAATGAAGCAATTGATGCATACATTGGTTTGAAAACAGCTCAATGTGAAGCCGTTTCTCGCGCTACGCATCCAAAAGAGTTTGAATTATACTACAGCGTATAAGAGAGCTTTTATAAAGCATGATTCAGTTCATGCTTTAAATCAGAAAACCCGTCTTTGCGCGGGTTTTTTTGTCTATATCCTTTATATAAGCAACAAATAAGTTGTCCACGATATGAGGTTTTTGATGATTAAAGTTCCCATGCTTTTGTTGATCCCGTTGTTTGTCATGTCAGTATCATCATTACAGGCAGAAACAACCATTTATCATTGGGTTGATAAACATGGAAAAAGTCATTTCTCAGACACTGCAGAGCCGGGCACAGAACAGATTATTGTCGAAAATAAAAATTTAATGCCGGTTAATACTAACCAACCAACAATAAAAAAATTATCGGAAGTTAATGACTTAAGTCTAGATAGGAAAAAAGCAATAAACTATCAAGCAGAAATTATTTCACCTCAAGATGATATGGCGATACGCAGTAACGATGGCGCATTAGATATTCACGTTAAAACAACACCTGAAAAAGAAAGCTCCCAACGTTTACAGTTATTTTTAGATGCAGAGCCCTTAGGCACACCTCAATTGTCGCCAACGATGCGAGCATTTAATGTGGACCGTGGTACGCATCAAGTACAAGTTCATTTGTTGGATGAAACAGGTAAAACCTTAGCTAAAACGCAAATTGTGACTATTCACTTAAAACGTGCAGCACTTAAATAGAACTTAAAAATATGCAGAATGAACCCAGTAACAAACTTATTTTTACCTTTCTTGAAGAAGCTAAAACCGCGTTTGTAGGATTAGATGCTTCATTAAAATTGATTTACGCTAACCCTGCGAGTGAGCAATTATTGTCGCAAAGCAAACAACGCTTATACGCACAAAGCCTGTATTCACTGGCTGAACAGTTCCATTTTAGCCCAGTTTCTATTGCCAACCTATTACATGAACAAGCTTCTTTTACTGAAAATGAAGTCACCTTATTCATTGATGGGCACTCTTTATTAATTGATTTAAGTGCTAGTTACGTGAGCGTTAAATCAGATTGTTATATTATTTTGGAGATGCGTTGTATTGAGCAGCAAAAACGCATCAGTCAGGTGCATTATCAAGAGCACCAACAAAAAGCAGCACAGGAATTAGTCAGAGGTTTAGCCCACGAGATAAAAAACCCTTTAGGCGGTTTACGCGGTGCGGCACAACTGTTGGAAGCTGAATTACCAGATCCAGAGTTAAAAGAGTTTACCCAAATAATTATTGAACAAGCTGATCGCTTAAGCGCCCTAGTAAACCGTTTATTAGGCCCACAAAAATTAGGCACAAAGGGTATCCATAATATTCATTCTGTTTTAGAAACAGTTAGAAAGTTGGTGTGTTTAGATTTACCTAAAAATATCACTATTCATATTGATTATGATCCCAGTATTCCCGATTTTGAGATGCAACCAGACCAATTACAGCAAGCCTTTTTAAATATCATTCAAAATGCCGTACAAGCCTTACAAAATCAGCCCGAAGAACACCGTATTACAGTGCGCACTCGTGCAGCGAATCAAATTACTATTAATGGTTTACCGCAGCGTTTAGCTACTGAAATAAAAATTATTGATACCGGTCCTGGCATACCTGAACACCTCAAGAGCACATTATTTTATCCGATGGTGACGGGCCGCAAAGATGGCACAGGTCTAGGTTTATCTATCGCACAGGAATTGATTAAACAACATCATGGACGTATTGAATTTAGTAGTTGCAAGGGTAAAACAGAGTTTTCTGTTTATTTACCAATTTAACTTCCATCTATGCATAAAAATATAAATAAGGAACTAAAATGGCCGCTTGGATTGTAGATGATGACCATGCCATTCGCTGGGTATTAGAACGCACATTAAAAGCTGAAAACATCGAGCATGCGAGTTTTCCTGACGCTGAGTGCCTATGGCAACAACTGCTCATTGAACAACCTGAAATAATTATTTCTGACGTGCGTATGCCAGGGATTGATGGATTAGAGCTGATGCAAAAGATTCATCAACGCTACCCATTAATTCCGATCATTATTATGACTGCACATTCAGATTTAGATAGCGCAGTAAATGCTTACCAAAGTGGTGCCTTTGAATACCTACCTAAACCCTTTGATATCCATGAAGCAACCGCATTAATTAAACGCGCAATCAACCACAGTAAAGAATTAAAACAACAGAAAAAGCCTAATACTCAACCTATTTCGACTCCTGAAATTATTGGTGAAGCACCTGCTATGCAAGAGGTTTTCCGTGTTATAGGGCGTTTATCTCGCTCCAGCATGAGTGTATTAATCAATGGTCAATCGGGTACAGGTAAAGAATTAGTAGCTCAAGCCCTGCATAAGCATAGCCCACGTAAAAACGAGACATTTATTGCACTCAATATGGCGGCGATCCCTAAAGAGTTGATTGAAGCAGAGTTATTTGGCCATGAAAAAGGCGCTTTTACAGGTGCAGCAGCTAATCGCCAAGGGCGATTTGAACAGGCCGATGGCGGGACCCTCTTCTTAGATGAAATTGGCGATATGCCTTTAGATGTTCAAACTCGTTTGCTACGTGTACTCGCTGATGGTCAGTTCTATCGTGTCGGTGGCCACCAAGCAATCAAGGTAGATGTTCGAATTATTGCAGCTACGCATCAAAATTTAGAGAAAAAAGTGCAAAGCGGAGATTTCCGAGAAGATTTATTTCACCGTTTGAATGTAATACGCTTGCAACTTCCCGCACTAAGGGAGCGTCGCGAAGATATTCCATTACTTGCAAATCATTTTCTACATAATATAGCTAATGAGTTGACTGTTGAAAGTAAGCAGCTTACTAAGGCTACACTGACTTACCTAAGTGAACTACCTTGGCCCGGCAATGTCCGTCAATTAGAGAATATTTGTCGCTGGTTAACGGTAATGGCTAGTGGACAAGAGGTCCATATTAGTGATTTGCCTCCTGAATTAGGCAATCAAGATATTCCTGATCAAGATGGTGAGCCGGTGATATGGCAAGAAAGCCTGAAAAAATGGGCAGATACACAATTAAGGAATGGCGAAACCAATATATTAGGGCAATTATTACCTGAGTTTGAAAAGATAATGTTACAAAGCGCACTAAAACATACACAGGGCAAAAAACATGAGGCAGCTAAGCTGCTAGGATGGGGGCGTAATACCTTAACTCGTAAATTAAAAGAGTTAAATTTATCAGATTAACAACATAACCAAGGTAAACTGATCGCCACACTGTTAAAAATTAACAAATTTGTGACCTAACTATCCTATCGCACCAAAACGGTGCAATAGGATAGTAACTATCTAGCTATTACCGCTTTAAACTTGTGCATAATCAGCTCTATCACCCAACCAACGTTCGATTAGTGGCCTAATATATTCTGGATGGGAGCGCATTAACAAGGAAGCCAATTGCTGTACCTGCGGTATAAGCCCTTGATCTCTTAATAAATCAGCAATTTTCATATCAGCGATCCCAGTTTGTTTTGTACCTAACACTTCGCCTGGTCCGCGAATAGCCAAATCTTGCTCTGCAATATAAAAACCATCATTACTTTCTCGCAATACATTTAAGCGTTTTAAAGCAGTTTTTGATAAAGGGTATTTATATAATAAAACACAGTGGCTTGCTACTTCGCCACGGCCAACACGACCACGTAACTGATGCAGCTGTGCTAATCCTAAACGCTCAGGATTTTCGATAATCATTAAGCTAGCATTAGGCACATCTACGCCCACTTCAATCACAGTGGTTGCAACGAGTAGATCTAACTCTCCCGCTTTAAAAGCATCCATGACATATTGTTTTTCAAGTGCTTTCATTCGCCCATGCACCAAACCAATACGTAAATCAGTTAATGCAAACTGTAAATCATTAGCAGTATCTTCAGCGGCCTGACACTCTAAAACTTCTGACTCCTCAATTAGTGTACAAACCCAATAGGCTTGACGCCCTTCCGTTTTACAAGCTTGATAAACTCGCTGGATCACTTGGTCACGGCGAGAATCTGCCAATGCTACGGTTTTAATCGCAGTTCTTCCCGGTGGAAGTTCATCAATAACTGAAACACTTAAATCTGCATAAGCCGTCATCGCAAGCGTTCGCGGGATCGGCGTTGCTGTCATCGTCAGCTGATGCGGGACTAATCCATTATTCACACCTTTTTCTCGTAATGATAAACGTTGATGTACACCAAAACGATGTTGCTCATCAACAATCACTAAGGCTAAGTTATTAAAAGCAACATTTTCAGAAAATAGTGCATGCGTCCCCACCACCATTTTTGATAATCCCAAGGTAATATTTTCCGTCTGGTCTCGCTTTTCCTTCACTTTCATTTTTCCGGACAACATACCAACTCGAATACCGAGAGGTTCAAACCACCCCTTAAAATTTAATAAATGTTGTTCAGCGAGTAGTTCAGTAGGTGCCATTAGCGCAACTTGATAGCCAGCTTCAATGGCTGTTAATGCAGCTAATGCAGCGACTAAGGTTTTACCTGAACCTACATCTCCCTGCACTAAACGCATCATTGGCAGGTTTTGAATTAAATCTTGTTGTATTTCATGGTTAACTCTTTGCTGTGCTCCAGTAGGCGAAAAAGGTAGGTTATTTAATAATTTTTTACTCAGTTCGCCATTACCTTTAAGCTCAAGAGAGCGATGTTGCTGTGATTGTTCGCGCAACACTAACATACTGATTTGTTGCGCTAACAACTCTTCTATAATTAATCGCTGTTGAGCTGGATGAGTACGGCTTTCTAACTGTTCAATACTCGCAGTTGGCGGAGGCCGATGAACTATCATCAATGCATCAAATAAGCTAATAGGATGCGATAATAATGCAGTGGGAATTAGTTCTTGTACTTGATTCTGTTGTAAGTGCTGTAAGGCTTGATCAGTTAATTGACGTAAACTATTTTGTTTCAAGCCTTCCGTTGTGGGGTAAATAGGTGTTAATGCCTCTTCTACTGTTATTACTTGGTTTTCACCAACTAAAGAATAATCAGGATGAGTCACTTCTAAACCTTGAAATCCGCGTTTAAACTCTCCAAAACACTTAATCCACTGGCCTTCTCTAAAACTATTTTTTTGTGCAGCATTGAAGTGGAAAAAGTTTAATGTAGCAATCCCATCACCATCGCTAATTTTACACTTTAAGATACGCCGTTTACCAAATTGTACTTGGCAGCTAACGACCTCACCTTGCACACTGACCTGCATACCATCTTGGATCTCATTAATGGGATAGATTCGTGTGCGATCTTGATAATGCAATGGTAAATGGAAAAGCATATCTTCCACTGAATTTAAGCCTAATTTGCTTAACCTCTCAGCAACTTTCGCGCCCACGCCCTTTAACGCAGATAGGGGTATTTTGTTTAAATTCATTTTTTATCCCAGCCACTTATTGATGTTATGTTATGTTTTATGCACAAGCTTCCAATAATTCATACTTATTGCTATACCAAAAGTCGTTTATGCGTAAACTAGCGTTTATTATTATATTGTTAAGGTTATTTGTTATGCATTACATCTATTTAGTATTGGTTTTTTTTAGTTCGATGGCTTTTTCAGAAACCAGCGCTATCGATCAACGTATCAAGGATGAAGCTAAAAGCGAACAATTTAATTTTTCAATTATACCGCATAAACCAAACTATATAATGCCGATTTATTTTAATGAGAAAATTGCAGACTATGCAATATATCAAGGTAGCGATGGAAAAAGCAGTTCACAACGTACTGAAATAAAATTTCAAATTAGCCTTAAAGTACCACTATTTCAAAAAATCGGTAACTTACCTATCTCTGGTTATGTTGCTTATACACAGCTTTCTTATTGGCAAGCCTACAACACAGAGTACTCATCGCCATTTCGTGAGACTAATTATGAGCCAGAAGCTTTTATAATGTGGGAGACGGATCAAGAATTAGGTTTGGGTTGGCGCTTTAAAGCGGCACAATTTGGGTTTACACACCAATCTAATGGACGCACAGAGCCTACCTCTCGTAGTTGGAATCGTCTCGATGGTAGCTTACTCTTTGATAAAGGAAACTTTGTTGTCTCCATTAACCCTTGGTACCGATTTGAAGATTCCGACGATGATAACCCAGATTTATTAGATTTTTATGGGCATGGACAAATCATTACAGCTTATAAATATAATGAGCATGTTTATTCATTAACCAGCCGTAATAATATTGAAAGTGGTTTCAGTAAAGGAGCAGTGACAGCCTCTTGGAGTTTCCCTATATACGGTAAAATAAAAGGCTATGTACAAGTTTTTTCTGGTTATGGCAACAGCTTACTGGAGTATAACGAATACACTAATACAATAGGCCTTGGTATTTCAATTTCTGACTTTCTTTAGTCTTAATTAGTATTAATGTTAGTATTGTTACTAATGGCACCTAGGCTCGCAGAAATTTGCTTTATTAATAGTTGCTTTTTATCTTTTAATAGTGGCTGTTCGCTATTATTAGAGGCTAACCACTGTGGATGTTGTCGAGCATTTTTAAGCCATTGACTCCACGCTTTAGGCAAAACTATTTTTTCTGAGTTTATCTTTGCTAGAGAGAGTTTAGTTACACTCGCATGCCCTCGTTGTTGCAAGGCAATAAGTAAGCTCAATTGTCGAGCCCATAAAATATGTAACGTCAAATCATCAGCACACAGATAACGATGCCCTTTGACCTTAGCATGTATCTCATCATAGTAACGCTGCTTAACACCCCATAATACGCCCATTACTCCGCCAGCAACCGCAGCAGCACCGAGTGTTAAACCTGCAGCAACCAAATCAACAGCAACACCAATGCCAGCCCCTTTTACAAAGTTACTGGTTGCCTTGATACCAAATTCTTGTAGGTTATCTGAGGAAAAAAGGTCTAACTCCCATTGCCCTTGCTGAATAGGTAAATCATATTGGTCGATATCCTGTTGTTTGAATTGATATAATGCGAGCAATTGATTTAAAGTACTTGTTTCTAAATCACGGATAGATGACTGCAGTTGTTCACTGGCTTTAGCAATGCTTTGCTCATTATTATCAGCTCTAAAACGACACGCTGCAGCTTCTACCAGTAACGTAGCAATTAATTGTTGCGCGGCTTTTTCTCGCTGTTGCCATTGCACTTTTCTTTGCTCAATCAATGCTTCAAGTTGCTGCTCTCTATGTGCTAAAAGTGTTTGCATCTTCTGATAAATTTTCAGCTCATCGGAAAATCTAAACACAACGCTATCAAAGCTAACATGAGCATGCAGATTCAAACGCGCTAATTGTGTTTGCCAATTACGCATATTATCGCTACCAGCTTCAATAAAGTTAAGCACCGGAATAATAGGTTTAGCTGCGTAGCTAAGAATTTTTAACTCATCTCGATACTTACCTAAAATAGGTTCTCTAATATCAATAACATAGAATATAATATCATTGCTTAATAATGCTTTAAGGACCTTCAATTCTTGGCTTAACTCAGGATAGTTATTTTCATTTTTTATAAAAGATAACAGCCGATCAATACCATCATCGTGCTCTGAAATTGATTGCTGATCAATGACACTGAGTAGATGAATAGAATCTTCTAAGCCAGGGGTATCGTAAATAACTAAGTTATGGTTATCATCAACTCGGATTTCAGCCCCTTCAACATGCCGAGTTGTACCAGCTTTATCTGCAATTTCACCAAAACTAGCGTCTCGTAGTAGAGTACGAATTAAAGAGGTTTTACCGGTATTGGCGTGACCAACAACGGCCACGGACAATAGATCCTTATCCATTTTTCACCTCCTGATATATATTGCTAGGTGTGACACCTCCACTCAAGTACGTGATGTATTGCGAGGAAATATTCACTTTAGCAGCGATCTCAATCCAATCCTCTAAACGAGCGGATATTTTGGCTTTGTTAATAGGTTGCTCGCCTAATAAAAGTAAATACAGCTGCACATTGCTTTTGTACTGACATTTTTTAGCAAAACTTAACCAACCACGGTCTGGCACACGCTTAACATCAACATATAAAATGACATGCTCTGCTGCCGATGACTTTAATGCAGATAGAGCGGCTTGCTGACTTACATTATCTAATACATTAATTAAATCGACCGAGTAATGTTTCAATACATGTTTATCGGCTTGCTGCAGATTGCGATGATTGAGTTCAATAGCTATCGGATAAGCATTTTGCGGCATAACTAGTGACTGATTATATTGGCTAGACTCTTTGTCTTGGTGGTTATCAACATTAGCTTGACGCTGGTCGGCGTCACTAATAAAACTGGCTTTTCCTACGGGATGTAAAATATTTTTTAGTTGGATGTAGTAGGCATCAGAAAGATCTAATTGAAAGTTTTTTTTCTTCTGTTTAATACCTTGATAAAACACTAACACCAAAATAATTCTAGGTAACAAGGCATAAACTATTAGAGTAAATATTAATAGGTTAGACCAGCTAATACGGATCTCTTGCGCGACTTGTAAAGGGTTAACAATACCGATACTAGCATGGCTCACATCACTAGGTGTAGGCACGTTAATAGCTAAGAGGTTAGGTAAATAAGTTAACCATTGGGTTAGTTGTAAGAAAGTATCTTCACTTAAAATAGTCGTTTGCCAAATAAAGTCTACTTGATGCGTTGCTAATACTAAAAATAATGACAAGGTTGCACCAAGTAAATAGCTACTCCACCATAAATGGCTAATCAATGATAACTGCACTCGCCCCATGTAAGCACCAAACCTATGTTCAAAATAATATTGAAATAGGTCAATATAATGAATGTGTTTAGTCGTCACTTTATGCTGCAATTTATCCACCAACGTCAGCATCGATATAATCAAATTTGCTAACCACGGCAGACTCAATGCATGGCGCTTAAAATACACAATACACCAAATAATTAAAGACAGAATATTTGGTGCGATAAATAGTACAATAGCCCAAAAAAAGTTAATTTGAGTGCCCGACTCATTGACTAAAAACTGTGAAACGCTGCTTGCACCCACTACCAAAAAAACTACACAGATTAAACCAATAGAAAACTTAAGCAGTTGTTGTAGATGTAACAGTACCGGACTAACTTGGTAGCGTAATTCTGCAAGCTTAGTACGCTTAGATAAAGCATCAGTAAGGTTTAAACTACTATAATCTGCATTAAAACGATTAGATGGAGATGGTTTTTCAATGATACGAATGCCCTCCGTTAACAAACGGTTTTGGTATA
This sequence comes from Vibrio sp. 1-Bac 57, assembly GCF_037546855.1. Classification (NCBI taxonomy): domain Bacteria; kingdom Pseudomonadati; phylum Pseudomonadota; class Gammaproteobacteria; order Vibrionales; family Vibrionaceae; genus Vibrio; species Vibrio sp. 1-Bac 57. The sequence goes on from NZ_JALAAC010000009.1 coordinate 126,099, forward strand.
AGTCCATTAAGTACTCCCTTTAATTATTTACGACCACGGATAGCATTCCACCAATCATCTGATGCGTCAATCTGCCCTTGCTTATCAAGTGGAGGATAAGGCAGACTTTTCTCGCGACATAGCTGTCGATAGATAGGATGACCACCTTCAAATAAGATGCGATGTTGTTCTTCCTTTGGTAAACGGCAGCTTTGTTCATATAAGCCCGCAATTTCACGTTGCCGTTGTGCTTCATACATGATTAATGCAGAAGCCACTGAAACGTTCAAAGATTGACACATACCAACCATTGGAATAACCACGTCTTGATCCGCTAAGGCTAAAGCTTCTTCACTAATACCATACTTCTCCTGGCCCATTATAATGGCTGTCGGTTTGGTATAGTCAACTTCACGAAAATCTATAGCGGTTGCAGATAAGTTAGTCGCAATAATTTGCATCCCCTGTTCACGCAATACTGCAATCGCATCTTGTGTTGTTTCATGAGAATGAACATTAACCCATTTTTGGCTACCAGAAGCAACATTACGAGAAATTCGAGTACTATCGATATCCCAAGTTGCATGCACATTGTTAATCCCCATCGCATCGGCGGTACGCACTATCGCAGCTAAGTTATGTTGCATGTGAACCTGCTCCATGAAAACGGTTAAATCAGGCTGGCGACGGTTTAACATGGTCGTTATTCGGGTAAAACGTTCGGGGGTCATACGCTCTCACACAGGGAATTGGTAAAAAAGAGTATTATACAGAATTATTGACGGAGGCTAAAGGTGTGTCAAAAAAGCAGGCTGTTTTCTGACACAGGGTTCAATAATTAAAATTATAAGGAGATATAATTATTGCGAGCATATTGTGGGCGTGCGGCTTTTAATACTTCAGCTTCAGCTTCAGTTAATTTTCCGGTAGGTAAACCAATCACTTTATGAGTCAGCTGTTCACGAGCGTCAATCGCAATAGAAAGCTTAATAATTCGACTACTACCTTTGATCTCTTGAGTTTCAAAAGCAGGTGCAAGCACACCAGAGGCCAATAAATTGCTCACAGCAGGCTCAGTCAATGGTAATGCCAATACAGTTTTACGTTGAATAATAAATTCACGCAGTAATGCTTTCTCTTCAAAGTCTAATTGTCGGATCATTTTATTACGGCGTGCTAATAAATGCTGGCTTTCATAATATTCGCTTAAACGACTAAATGAAGAGGTCAGGACACGCGTCAATAAATACGAACCAGTTAACAATGCCAGTATCCATAAATATGGGGCATAGGTATTGGGTAAAAGATCTGAATTATTCAGAGAAAATAAAGAACTAGGCATAACCAGTAATACGGCACAACTAAAACACATCCACATCATAGTCGTGGTAATACCTTGCTGTTCTGTCAAACGTTGAAATAATCTTTTCATGGTTAGCTCCTGCCAATAATTTGTCGCACAAAGCTATCAAAGCAGGATCTATGCCAGTATTATTAAAAGCAACAGGCGTTCTTATCAACAAGAAATTAGATATTAAGAGTGCCCGATGTATAGACACTTTTATGCATCTCAATCTTTTCCTTAAAGGTTTATGATTTTTTGTATCTGAATGAAAACAAGCATAGATAATGATAATCTCAATGTAGATCTGACATAATAAGAATTGAATCTGTTAGGGAGTGACACCAATATTGGTATTACTCATCTGATAATAACGAAACCCTATAGGCTATATAATGAATTTTAGAGATCTTGAGTACTTAATTGCTTTAGAGGAATTAAAACATTTTCGTAAAGCTGCTGATAAATGTTTTGTTAGCCAACCAACGTTGAGTGGTCAAATAAAAAAGCTAGAAGAAGAATTGAATGTGCAACTAATGGAGCGATCTTCACGTAAGGTTATTTTTACTCCTGCAGGCAACGATATTGTCGCAAAAGCGAAAACTATACTCTTAGAAGCTAAGTCACTTAAAGAAATCGCAAAAAGCCATAATGAACCAATGCGTGGCACATTGCATATTGGACTTATTCCAACCGTGGCGCCGTATTTATTACCACTTATCATACCCGTTATGAAAGAAACCTTTCCTGACTTAGAGCTGTATTTACATGAGAACCAAACGGAAGTACTACTCAAACAATTAGAAGAAGGTGAACTAGATTGTTTAATGTTGGCATTGTTACCAGGTATGGAGCATTTAAATCAATTAAATTTATATGATGAACCATTAGAGTTAGCATTATCAGATAAACATGCCTGGTCAAACAATCGTTTAATCAATTTACAAGAGCTAAGTGGAGAGCATGTATTAATGCTTGCTGATGGGCACTGTTTGAGAGACCAAGCAATGGGGTTCTGTTTTGCAGCAGGTGCTATTGAAGATAATAGCTTTAAAGCAACTAGCTTAGAAACACTAAGACATATGATTAGCGCCGAAAATGGTTTAACTTTGTTACCACAATTAGCTATACCGTTAAACCGTTACCAATCAGGTGTAAAATACATTCCTTTTGAAGCGCCAATACCGACACGGACCATTACCCTCTTAAGTCGCAAAAATAGTGCACGTCAGGCTTGTTTTGATCAGTTAGCGGTATTAATAAACAAAGCAGTACAAGCTAAGTTAGATGAGTATTAGCAGACTCTGGTTATGCTAAGAATATATTAGCAACAATGTAATCTACAGATCAGATGGAGTTAGCGACAATTGAGCTCAACTAGATTCGTTCTTGGCATTGCCAGTAATGCATTTTAGTCAAAATTAAGATACAAAAAAGCCGAACTTACGTTCGGCTTTTTTCATGCAACTATAAAGAAACTTACGCTTCTTCGTCCGCTACAACTGGACGGTCTACAAACTGGATGTAAGCCATTGGAGCTTTATCGCCAGTACGGAAACCACATTTAATGATACTAGTGTAACCACCAGGACGAGTCGCGTAGCGAGGACCTAGTTCATTAAATAATTTTGCCACTACTGCATCATCACGAAGACGAGCAAAAGCTAGACGACGGTTAGCAACACTATCCGTTTTAGCTAGTGTAATTAATGGCTCAATTACACGACGCAATTCTTTTGCTTTAGGCACAGTAGTTTTAATAACTTCGTGCGTAGCAATAGAGATTGCCATATTACGAAACATAGCCTGACGGTGGCTGCTGTTTCGGTTAAGTTGACGTCCACTTTGACGATGGCGCATAACCTAATCCTTATTATTCGTAAATCGGTTTTAGACTAATCTTCAATTAAACTTGCTGGTGGCCAGTTTTCTAGGCGCATACCTAGTGACAGTCCACGAGAAGCAAGTACATCTTTGATTTCAGTTAGAGACTTCTTACCTAAGTTAGGTGTTTTAAGTAGCTCAACTTCAGTACGTTGTACTAGATCACCGATATAGTGAATCGACTCTGCTTTCAAACAATTAGCAGAACGAACAGTTAGTTCTAAATCATCTACTGGGCGTAAAAGAATTGGATCAAACTCAGGTTTTGCATCAACTACTGGTACTTCGTAAGTAGTGCGTAAATCAACAAATGCGTCTAATTGCTCAGCTAAAATTGTAGCTGCGCGACGGATTGCTTCTTCAGGCTCTAAAGTACCATCAGTTTCCATATCGATAACAAGTTTGTCTAGATCGGTACGTTGTTCAACACGAGCTGATTCAACACTGTAAGCAATACGCTCAACAGGACTGAAAGTCGCATCTACTAATAGACGACCAATTGGACGCTCATCTTCTTCGCTATGAATACGTGATGAAGCTGGAACATAACCGCGACCTGATTCAATTTTAATACGCATGCTGATTTCAGCATTGCCCGTTAAATTACAGATCACATGTTCTGGGTTGACTATCTCTACATCACCATCATGAATGATGTCGCCTGCAGTAACAGGACCAGCGCCAGATTTAGTTAAACTAACTAAAACTTCATTTTTACCTTCAAGTTTAACAGCTAGACCTTTAAGGTTAAGAAGAATCTCAAGGATATCTTCTTGCACGCCTTCTTTGGTGCTGTACTCATGTTGTACACCATCAATTTCGACTTCTGTTACCGCCGTTCCCGGCATAGATGATAACAAAATACGACGAAGAGCATTACCCAAAGTGTGGCCAAAACCACGTTCTAGTGGCTCAAGAACCACCTTAGCTCTAGTTGTTGAAATTTGTTCGATATCAACTAATCTTGGTTTTAGAAAATCAATTACAGAACCCTGCATTTGTGCCCTCTCTTAACAGTTAACTTTACTTAGAGTAAAGTTCGATGATTAACTGTTCGTTAATCTCAGCAGATAAATCTGAACGTTCAGGTTGACGTTTGAACTCGCCTTCCATCTTCGTTGTATCAACTTCAACCCAAGCAAGGGCTTCACGTTGACCAGCGATTTCTAATGCAGCGCCAATACGTGATTGCTTTTTAGCTTTTTCACGAATTGCGATAACATCGCTAGGTTTAACGTTAAATGAAGGGATATTTACAACTTTACCGTTCACTAGAATAGCTTTATGGCTAACTAGTTGACGTGATTCAGCACGTGTTGCGCCAAAGCCCATACGGTATACAACATTGTCTAAACGACCTTCAAGAAGTTGAAGTAAGTTTTCGCCAGTGTTGCCCTGTAAACGAGCAGCTTCTTTATAGTAGTTACGGAATTGCTTTTCTAATACACCGTACATACGACGTACTTTTTGCTTTTCACGTAATTGTAAACCGTAGTCTGATAGACGTGGTTTACGCGCACCGTGTACACCTGGTGCGTTTTCGATTTTACACTTAGAATCGATCGCGCGGACACCTGATTTTAAGAATAAATCAGTTCCTTCACGACGGCTAAGCTTAAGCTTAGGACCTAAATATCTTGCCATTGTTCTTTCTCCAATTACCTTAGAAAGTTGCGATTAAACGCGACGTTTCTTTGGTGGACGACAACCATTATGTGGGATCGGTGTAACGTCAGTAATATTAGTTACACGGAAACCCGCCGCGTTTAGTGCGCGAATCGAAGATTCACGACCAGGTCCTGGTCCATTTACAAAAACTTCTACGTTTTTAAGACCATACTCTTTTGCTGCTTCAGCAGCACGTTCAGCAGCAACCTGTGCAGCGAACGGAGTAGATTTACGAGAACCACGGAAACCAGAACCACCTGCAGTAGCCCAAGAAAGAGCATTACCTTGACGGTCTGTAATAGTTACGATTGTGTTGTTGAAAGAAGCATGGATATGAGCCATACCATCAGCAACTTGCTTTTTTACGCGCTTGCGAGCACGAGTTGGTGTTTTAGCCATGATCTCTTACCCTATTTCTTAATTGCTTTACGCGGACCTTTACGGGTACGAGCATTCGTTTTAGAACGCTGACCACGTACAGGCAAGCTGCGACGATGACGAAGTCCACGGTAACAACCAAGGTCCATTAGACGCTTGATGCTCATAGATACTTCACGACGTAAATCACCTTCAACGGCGAATTTAGCTACTTCTGTACGAAGAGCTTCGATTTGTGTTTCATCCAGATCTTTAAGCTTAGTAGATTCTGCAATGCCTGACTCTGCACAGATAATCTGTGAACGGGTCTTTCCAATGCCGAAAATAGCAGTTAATGCGATAACTGCATGCTTATGATCAGGAACGTTAATGCCAGCGATACGGGCCACTATGCACTCCTTAAAGTTAACGATTCATTTGTGAAAAGCCCGGTAGGATACTCGACAAATGATAAATTAGCAAACAAAACACAGCTTAGATGAAAAATTCACCTAAGCTGCTGATATATCCAAAATCTCTGTAGATTAGCCTTGGCGTTGTTTATGCTTTGGCTCTACGCAGATAACTCGCACCACACCGTGGCGTTTGATAACTTTGCAGTTACGACAGATTTTTTTAACGGATGCACGAACTTTCATTGCAACACTCCGTGATTATAACTTTCAGATTTGGTTATTTACCGTAATCTTTCAAGTTAGCTTTTTTCAAGACAGAATCATATTGATTAGACATCAAATGAGTCTGCACCTGTGCCATAAAGTCCATGATAACAACAACAATAATTAATAACGAAGTACCACCGAAGTAGAACTGCGTATTCATTGCTACCATCATAAACTCGGGAATCAAACAGATAAAGGTAATATATAACGCACCAGCTAATGTTAGACGCGTCATCACTTTATCAATGTAACGTGATGTTTGTTCTCCTGGACGGATTCCTGGGATAAAGGCACCGCTTTTCTTCAAATTATCTGCAGTCTCACGTGGGTTAAACGTAAGTGCAGTATAAAAGAAGCAAAAGAAGATAATAGCAGCAGCATACAACATCATATGCAACGGTTGTCCTGGCTGTAACGCCAAAGAAACATCCGATAACCAGCTTAAACCTTCAGTCTGACCAAACCACTGGGCAATAGTACCAGGAAATAAGATAACACTCGAGGCAAAAATTGCAGGAATTACACCAGCCATGTTTAATTTTAATGGCAAGTGAGTACTTTGAGCAGCAAAAACCTTACGGCCTTGTTGGCGTTTTGCGTAGTTAACAACGATACGTCGCTGACCACGTTCAACAAATACTACAAACGCAGTAGTTGCAAAAACGATAACAATTAATGCCAATAACACTAGAAGATGAATTTCACCTTGTCGTGCTTGCTCAGCAGTTTGCCCGATTGCCGATGGCAATCCAGCAATAATACCTACAAAGATAATGATAGAAATACCATTACCAATACCGCGCTCAGTTATTTGCTCACCTAGCCACATAAGGAACATAGTTCCAGTCACTAAACTAACAACTGCCGTGATGTAAAAGCTCAGACCTGCATTTTCAACAAGTCCGGGCATCATCGTTGGCAAACCGGTTGCAATACCAATTGCTTGGAACGTACCTAATACCAAAGTACCGTAACGTGTATACTGGTTAATCTTACGACGACCAGACTCACCCTCTTTCTTTAGCTCAGCTAAAGGAGGATGAACTACCGTAAGCAGTTGGATAATAATAGACGCAGAAATATACGGCATAATACCCAATGCAAAGATAGAAGCACGCTCAAGCGCACCACCAGAGAACATATTAAACATTTCAATGATGGTACCCTTTTGCTGTTGGAAAAGATCAGCTAGGACAGCGGCGTCAATACCAGGAATTGGAACAAAAGAGCCCGCACGGAACACTAATATAGCGCCTAAAACAAATAGTAAACGAGTTTTAAGTTCGCTTAAATTGCTTCCTTGTGCCACTTTTGAATCTAATCCTGGTTTCTTAGCCATTACCTATTATTCCTCGATTTTTCCGCCTGCCGCTTCAATTGCAGCACGAGCACCTTTCGTTACACGAAGGCCTTGTACTGTTACTGAGCGAGAGATTTCACCAGATAGAACTACTTTAGCAAACTTAGTAGTGTTTGTTAGTAGACCTGCCTGTTTCAACGTTTCTAGCGTCACAATATCGCCTTCTACTTTAGCAATTTCGTTCAAACGAACTTCACCGCTAACTAGAGATTTACGAGATGTGAAACCAAATTTTGGTAAACGTTGTTTTAATGGCATTTGACCGCCTTCAAAACCAGGACGTACAGTACCGCCTGAACGAGATTTTTGACCTTTGTGACCGCGGCCACCTGTCTTACCTAGTCCAGAACCGATACCACGGCCTACACGTTTAGCAGCAGGCTTAGAGCCAGCTGCTGGAGATAGAGTATTAAGTTTCATTATTACCCCTCAACCTTAACCATATAGTAAACTTTATTAACCATACCACGTACAGCAGGAGTATCTTGCAACTCTACTGTGTGACCGATGCGACGCAGGCCTAGACCTGTTAATGTTGCACGGTGCTTTGGTAAACGGCCAATTGCACTTTTGGTTTGAGTTACTTTAATCGTTTTAGTAGCCATGCTGAATTACCCCAGAATATCACTAACGTTTAAGCCACGCTTAGCTGCGATTTGCTCAGGAGAGTTCATGCTCTCTAGTGCATCCATCGTAGCGCGGACAACGTTAATTGGGTTAGTTGAGCCGTAAGCTTTTGATAGTACGTTCTGTACACCAACAACTTCTAACACGGCACGCATTGCACCACCTGCGATGATACCAGTACCTTCAGATGCTGGTTGCATATATACCTTAGAACCAGAATGACGGCCCTTAACAGGATGCTGCAGAGTGTTACCTTTTAATTGGATTTCGCTGATATTGCGACGTGCTTTTTCCATAGCTTTTTGAATAGCTGCTGGAACTTCACGAGCCTTACCATAGCCGAAACCAACACGACCATTACCATCACCAACAACTGTTAGTGCTGTAAAGCTAAAGATGCGACCACCTTTAACTACTTTTGAAACACGGTTTACTGCGATTAGCTTTTCGTTCAGATCACCGGTTTGAGATTCTACTTTTGACATAATCTTTACCCTTAGAACTGTAGACCAGCTTCACGAGCTGCGTCAGCTAGTGCTGCAACACGACCGTGGTATTGGAAACCGCTACGGTCAAAAGAAATTTTAGAAATTCCTTTCTCTACCGCGCGTTCTGCAACTAATTTTCCAATTAGTTGAGCTGCTTCTTTATTACCACCGTTCTTAACTAGTGCAATTACTTCTTTTTCTAATGTAGAAGCGCTTGCTACGACTTGTGCGTCTGCTGTAATTACCTGCGCGTAAGTATGGCGAGGTGTACGGTTGATCACAAGACGAGTTGCACCAAGATCTTGCAATTTCTTACGTGTGCGGGTAGCACGACGAAGACGAGATGCTTTCTTATCCATAGTGTCTTACCTTACTTTTTCTTCGCTTCTTTACGACGCACGTTTTCATCAGCGTAACGAACACCTTTACCTTTATAAGGTTCTGGTGGACGGAATGCACGAATCTCTGCAGCTATTTGGCCAACTTGTTGCTTGTCAGAACCAGAGAGGATGATTTCTGTTTGGCTTGGAGCCGTAGCAGAAACACCTTCAGGTAATGCATATACAACAGGATGAGAAAAACCTAAAGTTAGGTTGATTTCTTGACCTTTAACTTGTGCACGGTAACCAACACCTTGAAGAAGAAGAGTCTTCTTAAAGCCTTCAGTTACACCAACAACCATATTGTTAACGTTAGCACGTGCAGTACCTGCTTGTGCCCATGCGTCTTTAGCACCTTCAACAGGTACGAAAGTTAACACGCCATCTTCAAAATTAACAATAACAGCATCATTAAGAGTACGAACTAATTCGCTATTACCACTTTTAACAGTGATCTCTTGACCATTTACTTTTACTTCTACGCCAGCAGAAACAGTAATCGGTGCCTTAGCTATACGAGACATAGATTACTCCTTAAGATACGTAACAGATGATCTCACCGCCGATGCTTGCATTACGCGCAGCTCGGTCAGTCATAACACCTTGAGAAGTTGAAACGATCGCAATACCTAAACCAGCCATAACCTTAGGAAGATCATTTGCACCTTTATAGATACGAAGACCTGGACGGCTTACTCGTTTGATAGTATCGATTACTTTTTTGCCTTCGAAGTACTTTAAAGTAACTTCTAATTCAGGCTTTGTGTCACCAGCAACAGCGTAATCTGCAACATAACCTTCTGCTTTAAGCACAGCTGCAATTGCAACTTTTTGCTTAGAAGAAGGCATCTTAACAGATACTTTGCTTGCTGCTTGACCGTTACGAATACGCGTTAGCATATCCGAAATAGGATCTTGCATGCTCATAACTATTTACTCCGTGATTAATTGATTACCAGCTGGCTTTTTTCAGGCCAGGGATTTCTCCGCGCATCATATGCTCACGAACCTTAATACGGCTCATGCCAAATTTACGAAGATAACCATGTGGACGACCAGTAACGTTACAACGATTACGTTGACGTACTGAACTTGAATCACGAGGTAGCGATTGAAGCTCTAACACTGCATTCCAACGATCTTCGTCAGATGTATTTACATTGCTAATAGTTGCTTTTAATGCTGCACGCTTTTCAGCGAACTTAGCAACTAACTTCTCACGTTTTACTTCACGCGCTTTCATTGATTGTTTAGCCATTTTCTAACTCCTTACTTACGGAATGGGAAGTTGAACGCAGACAAAAGTGCGCGTGCTTCTTCGTCAGACTTAGCTGAAGTAGTAATTGTGATATCTAAACCACGTACCTTATCAACTTTATCGTAATCGATTTCAGGGAAAATGATTTGCTCACGAACACCCATAGAGTAGTTACCACGACCATCGAATGACTTAGCATTCAGGCCACGGAAATCACGTACACGTGGGATAGCGATTGTTACCAAACGCTCAAAGAAATCCCACATACGTGCACCACGTAGTGTTACTTTACAACCAATCGGGTAGCCTTCACGAATTTTGAAGCCTGCCACAGAGCGGCGTGCTTTAGTGATCATTGGCTTTTGACCTGAGATTGCTGCCATATCTGACGCAGCGTGCTCTAGGACTTTTTTATCAGCCAGTGCTTCACCAACACCCATGTTAAGGGTGATTTTCTCTATTCGAGGGACTTGCATGACAGACGTGTAGTCGAATTGCTTTTGCAAATCAGACACCACGTTGTCTTTATAGAAATCATGCAGTTTCGCCATCGTAAACTCCAGTTACTTCACAAGTTCATTATTAGATTTGAAGAAACGTACTTTTTGTCCGTCTTCTAATCTAAAACCAACACGATCTGCTTTACTCGTTGCCGAGTTGTAGATCGCAACATTTGATACTTCGATCGGTGCATTTTGTTCAATGATACCGCCAGTTACACCCGCTTGTGGGTTTGGCTTTTGGTGTTTCTTTTGAACATTTACACCTTCAATAATTACTTTACCGTTAGCTAAAACTTGAGAAACTTTCCCAGTTTTACCTTTATCTTTACCGGCAATAACAATTACTTCATCGTCACGTTTTATTTTTGCTGCCATTTTCGGTTCCTTACAGTACTTCTGGCGCCAGTGAAACTATCTTCATGAAATTTTCATTTCGAAGCTCACGGGTTACAGGGCCAAAGATACGTGTACCGACTGGCTGGTTGTTTGCATTCAAGATAACCGCAGCGTTGCGATCAAAACGAATAACAGAACCATCGGGACGACGTACACCTTTTCTGGTACGCACTACCACAGCTGAATGAACATCACCTTTTTTAATTTTTCCACGAGGAATTGCTTCCTTCACAGAAACTTTGATGATGTCACCGATTGCTGCATAACGGCGATGCGAGCCACCAAGGACCTTAATACACATTACGCGTCGAGCGCCACTATTGTCGGCGACATCTAGCACACTTTGCATTTGGATCATTATAGTGCTCCGCTATTTACTATTGATACTCTCTAATGAGTCGTGTTCCCATATTTTCAGGGAGCGGCATCATACCACCAACTTTATTAGAAAGATAGTCTAAAAAAACGGCACTCAAAAAATGAGCACCGTTTCGCTTATGTAATCAAATTTAACTTACTGAAAACAGTAGGTTATGCTTTGGTTACGATTTGTGCCAATGTCCAAGACTTAGTCTTAGATAAAGGACGACATTCACTTACTAGTACAATATCACCTTCATTACATTGGTTTGTTTCATCATGTGCATGTAGCTTTGTAGTACGCTTCATGAATTTACCGTATAACGGGTGCTTCACTTTACGTTCAACAGCTACAACGATAGACTTATCCATCTTCGCACTGATTACTTTACCTTGAAGAGTACGAGTGTTTTTTTCGCTCATTACGCACCTGCCTTCTGATTTAATACTGTCTTAACACGGGCAATGTCACGACGCACTTGTTTAATTGAGTGCGGCTTTTCTAACTGACCTGTGTTTAACTGCATACGTAAGTTAAATTGCTCACGTAATAAGTTTAGAAGTTCAGCATTAAGCTCTTCAACGCTTTTTTCTTTAAGTTCGTTAGCTTTCATTACATCACCTTACGAGTTACGAAAGTTGTTGCCACTGGCAATTTAGCTGCTGCAAGAGCAAACGCTTCACGAGCTAATGCTTCTGGAACACCTTCCATTTCATAAAGAACTTTACCTGGCTGAGTTTGAGCAACCCAATATTCCACGTTACCTTTACCTTTACCTTGGCGCACTTCTAACGGTTTGCTGGTAATCGGCTTATCAGGGAACACACGGATCCAGATTTTACCTTGACGTTTAACATGACGAGTCATTGCACGACGTGCTGCTTCGATTTGACGAGCAGTAATTCGACCACGACCAGTTGCTTTTAGTCCAAATTCGCCAAAGCTGACTTCCGCACCTTTAGAAAGACCACGGTTGCGGCCTTTCATCATTTTACGGAACTTCATACGTTTTGGTTGCATCATAGCGTATTTCTCCTACTTACCGCGACCTTTGCGTTTTGGTTTAGCTGGCGCTTCTTCTTGTTGAAGTGGTAAACCACCAAGAATTTCGCCTTTAAAGATCCAAACCTTAACACCAATGATACCGTAAACAGTCAATGCTTCTGATGTTGAGTAATCAATATCGGCACGAAGAGTATGTAGAGGTACACGACCTTCACGATACCATTCGTCACGAGCGATTTCTGCACCACCAAGACGACCACTAACTTGAACTTTGATACCTTTAGCGCCTAGACGCATAGCATTTTGTACCGCACGCTTCATAGCACGACGGAACATAACACGACGCTCTAACTGAGAAGAGATTGAATCTGCTACTAGTTTTGCGTCAAGTTCAGGTTTACGAACTTCTGAGATATTGATTTGAGCTGGAACGCCCGCCATTTTAGCAATAGCTGTGCGTAGCAATTCAACATCTTCGCCTTTTTTACCAATTACAACACCAGGACGAGCTGTGTGAATAGTCACACGTACGCTTTTCGCTGGACGTTCAATAGTAATTTTAGACAAAGAAGCATTTTTCAATTTCTCTGTTAAGAATTTACGGATTTGAAAATCACTGTATAAGTTATCTGCAAAATCTTTTTTGCCTGCATACCAAGTAGAGCTAAATGCTTTAGTGATACCTAGGCGAATACCGTTAGGATGAACTTTCTGTCCCATTGTTTAACCCCTGTCTGATACCACTACTGTGATATGGCAAGAACGCTTCATGATGCGATCGGCACGGCCTTTCGCACGCGGCATGATACGCTTCATTGTTGGACCTTCGTCAACACAAATTTTTGTGATAACTAGTTCATCAACATCAGCGCCTTCATTATGCTCGGCGTTTGCAATTGCAGAATCTACAACTTTCTTAATCAAAACAGCGGCTTTCTTAGGGCTGTATGATAAAAGTTCTAGTGCTTTTTCAACTGGAAGACCACGTACTTGATCTGCCACCAAACGCGCTTTCTGAGCCGAAGAACGAGCATATAAATGTTTAGCTAAAGCTTCCATAATTACCTCTATTTCTTCGCTTTCTTATCCGCGACATGGCCACGGTAAGTACGAGTTGGTGCAAATTCACCCAGTTTGTGACCGATCATTTCATCAGTTACGAATACTGGCACGTGTTGACGCCCGTTATGGACAGCGATAGTTAGACCAATCATATCTGGAATGATCATAGAGCGACGAGACCAAGTCTTAATAGGCTTTTTCTCGTTGCTGTCAACCGCTTTCTCTACCTTCTTCAGCAAGTGTAGGTCAATGAAAGGACCCTTCTTGAGAGAACGTGGCATGGCGATACCTCTGCTTATTTCTTATTACGACGACGAACAATATACTGATCAGTTTTCTTGTTCTTACGAGTTTTGTAACCCTTAGTTGGAACACCCCAAGGAGAAACAGGATGACGACCGCCACTTGTTTTACCTTCACCACCACCATGTGGGTGATCTACTGGGTTCATTACAACACCACGTACGGTAGGGCGAACACCACGCCAACGCGTAGCACCAGCTTTACCTAGTTGACGTAGCATATGTTCTGCATTACCAACTTCACCGATTGTTGCACGACACTCAGCAGGGATTTTACGCATTTCACCACTACGTAAACGTAGAGTAACGTAAGCACCATCACGAGCTATAATTTGGCTGTATGAACCAGCTGAACGTGCAATTTGTGCACCTTTAGCAGGTTTCATTTCAACAGCATGTACTGTTGTACCTACTGGGATATTACGCATCGGTAAACAGTTACCTGCTTTGATTGATGCATCTTCACCAGATTGGATCACATCACCTGCAACCAAGCCTTTAGGAGCTAGGATGTAGCGACGTTCACCATCAGCATAAAGTACTAGTGCAATGTTCGCACTACGGTTTGGATCATATTCCAAACGCTCTACTTTTGCCGGGATACCATCTTTATTACGTTTAAAATCAACTAAACGATAGTGTTGTTTATGACCACCACCGATATGTCGAACCGTAATACGACCGCCATTATTACGACCACCAGATTTAGATTTTGACTCTAAAAGTGGCGCGTATGGCTTGCCTTTATGCAGATCGTTATTTACCACTTTAACTAAGTGGCGACGACCTGGAGACGTAGGCTTACATTTTACAATAGCCATAAAATAATTCCTCTACTCAGCGCCATCGAAACTGATATCTGCACCTTCAGCCAGAGTAACATATGCTTTTTTCCAGTCGCTACGGCGACCCATACGTTGACCTGAACGCTTGGTTTTACCCTTCACGTTTAGTGTGCGAACACCAGTAACTTCAACATCAAATAACTTCTGAACTGCCGCTTTGACTTCTGCTTTAGTCGCAGTACCTGCAACTTTGAATACCATAGTGTTATGGTTTTCAGCAGATAAAGTTCCCTTTTCAGAGACATGCGGGGCTAGAATAACTTGCAGTAAACGTGCTTCACTGATCATGCTAGGCTCTCCTCAATCTTTTTCACTGCATCAGCAGTTACTAAAACTTTATCAAACGCGATTAGGCTAACTGGGTCAATGCCTTGCACATCACGAACGTCAACTTTGTACAAGTTGCGCGCTGCTAAGAATAGATTTTCATCTAATTCTTCAGTGATGATTAATACATCTTTAAGATCCAGGTCTTTTAATTTAGCTGCAAGCTCTTTAGTTTTAGGAGCCTCAACAGTAAATTTCTCGACAACGATTAGACGATCCTGACGAACTAACTCAGAAAGAATACTTCTCACTGCACCACGATACATTTTTTTGTTAACTTTTTGGCTATGGTCCTGTGGACGAGCTGCAAAAGTTACACCACCACCAACCCAAATTGGGCTGCGGATTGTACCTGCACGTGCGCGGCCAGTACCCTTTTGACGCCATGGCTTCTTACCACCACCGCGAACTTCACTACGGGTTTTCTGAGCGCGAGTACCTTGACGAGCACCAGCTGCATATGCAACGACTACCTGATGTACAAGGGCTTCGTTGTATTCACGTCCAAAGGTAGTGTCAGAAACTTCAAGAGCACTTTGTGCATCTTTCAATACCAATTCCATTACTAACTCCTCGGCTATGCTTTAACAGCAGGTTTGATGAATACGTCGCCATTTTTCGCACCAGCTACTGCACCTTTAACGAGCAGTAAGTTGCGTTCAATGTCTACGCGTACAACTTCAAGGTTTTGAGTCGTAACACGCTCAGCACCCATGTGACCAGCCATTTTCTTGCCTTTAAATACGCGTCCAGGTGTTTGACATTGGCCAATTGAACCTGGAGCACGGTGGCTAATAGAGTTACCGTGAGTCGCATCTTGCATAGAGAAATTCCAACGCTTAACAGCACCTTGGAAACCTTTACCTTTAGATTGACCAGTAACATCTACTTTGTTTATTTCGTTGAACAACTCAACGCTTAGCTCAGCACCAACTTGAATATCTGCACCTTCGTCTTGACCAAGGCGGAATTCCCATAAACCACGACCTGCTTCAACACCTGCTTTCGCAAAGTGACCAGCTTCAGGCTTGTTTACACGGCTTGCTTTTTTAGAGCCAGCAGTTACTTGAATAGCTTGGTAGCCATCAGTATCAAGTGATTTAACTTGAGTAACACGGTTTGGTGAACATTCTAGAACTGTAACTGGAATAGAGACACCATCTTCAGTGAAGATGCGAGTCATACCAACTTTACGACCTACTAGACCGATTGTCATTACGATAACTCCTCTCTAACCCAAACTGATTTGAACATCAACGCCAGCAGCTAGATCTAGCTTCATTAGTGCGTCAACAGTCTTTTCAGTTGGTTCTACGATATCAATCAAGCGCTTGTGAGTACGAATCTCATACTGATCACGTGCATCTTTATTTACATGCGGTGATGTCAGTACTGTGAAACGCTCTTTACGAGTAGGTAGTGGAATAGGACCACGTACCTGAGCACCTGTGCGCTTTGCAGTTTCAACGATCTCCGCCGTTGATTGATCGATCAGTTTATGATCAAAAGCTTTAAGGCGGATACGGATTCTTTGGTTCTGCATGGACCAAAACTCCTAGTTAAAAATACAACATACAAATATACACCTGAAAACCTATCCTAGATAGACCTCAAGTGTATATTCAAACTAGTAGCTCCCCAATCGGGAGACATTTTTGATAACCAATATTATTATCTGGCTATGGGTTAAAAAACCCACCTGCCATATTGGCAAGTGGGTGTATAATACACTAACTACTTACTAAAGCAAGTAGTTAATGCTTATTTGTTTAAAAAACATTCAAAAAGATCTGCCTGGTGTTATTTGCACTCGGATCCAAGGTTAAAGGGCTGCTTGCAGGTATTAACTCGCCCTTTTTATGTTACATTTTATGCTTATTGTGCAATTCATACTCATTTTATTGTTATTAGGATCTCCTGTGTCGTCTGCCATAAACTTTTACCAACAACGTAAACATATAGCAGAACAATCTGCACATAGACAATTGTGTTGCTTACAGGGGAGTGAACTCTGGTGTCAGCAACAAGCTCTGAGTATTATCGAGCATAGCGCCCTTCCCTATCGATGGTGTGGAGAAGCCCCTTCATCTGTTACATGCAGTGATGCTAAATCACTGCTAGGGCAAGATGTTTGCTTATTAATTTTGAATATGCACAAAACATTTGATGCCAATATGTTTGCGGCTGCTGAAGGTTCTGTCTGTGCAGGATCGGTTATTGTTTTATTACTTCCACAGCAACTAAGTGAGATAGACTATTTTTCTCATTACATGCAGCAGCAACTTAAGCGGCATAAGTTTCCAATATTGGTAGAAAATCAGCCGATAGCAAATACACCACTACACAATTTTAATGGCAAACCTTCCTCACCCTCAGTACAACATTTAGATATAGAAGAACAACAACTGGCCGTACGCAAGATTATTAAAACAGTTACAGGGCATCGTAAACGACCTTTAGTATTAACGGCGAATAGAGGAAGAGGAAAATCTGCAGCGCTTGGTATGGCGGCCGCGGAATTACTTAATCAAGGTTTAATGAAGATTATTGTTTGTGCACCAAATAAACAAGCTGTAACTACTTTATTTAAACACGCTAAATTAAACATTAGTGATGCAAATAATTTACAAAGACTACAATTTACGGCACCTGATGCATTAAATATTGAACAGACGGCATGTGACTTATTGGTCATTGATGAAGCTGCAGCTATCCCGATTAAACTGTTAGCGATATTTGCACAACGCTATTCTCGTGTTGTATTTGCCACGACTCAATTTGGTTACGAAGGCTCTGGGAGAGGATTTGCACTACGCTTTCTACAACAATTAAAGCTTATTTCACCTCAGTATCGAACTTTCCAGCTTGATCAGCCTGTACGTTGGGCCAAAGGTGATCCAGTAGAAGCTTTTACTTTGAGTAGTTTATGTTTGATGGAATCGACTCTGGCAATGCATACATTAGAGTCCCAACAAAAAACTCAAATCCGTGTGCTCAAAAAAACTGAATTACTGCAATCAGGTACATTATTAAATCAAATTTTTTCGCTGTTGGTTAATGCCCATTATCAAACCAAACCTTCTGACTTAGCGGCTTTGTTAAACGATCAAGATTTAACACTGATTGTAATGCAACAAGAAGATAAAATATTAGCGGTGGCTTTAGTCAAACATGAAGGTGGACTTGATAACATCACTAGCGAACAAATTTATCAAGGCAAGCGCCGTCCTGTTGGGCACTTAATCGCGCAATCACTGACTTTCCATAGCGGATTCGAACTTGCTGCTACTCAACGTTTCGCTCGCATACAGCGCATTGCTGTACAACCCGATCTGCAACAACAATCATTTGGTAGTCAATTATTAAACTGGATAGTTGATTGGGCAACAACGCAATCATTTGATCACCTATCCGCTAGTTTTGCTTGCAGCGACTATTTACTGCGTTTTTGGTTAAAAAATCGGTTACAAGTATTACGCATTGGCACCCGCAAAGATAAAAGTAGCGGACAACACTCATTGATGGTTAATTTACCTTTAAGCCAGCAAGGTGAAGAATTACACCATCAAATACAGACTGACTTCCATAAACAGGTTAAAGTACAACTTAGTCGACAACTTAACCAATTAGACTCATCATTAGTAACGGTTTTATGGCCACAAATAGTAGTAACCAGGCCAATCAACAATATAAAGCAATCATTATCAGCTTATATTAATGCCCATCGCGGTTATGAGAATGTTGAATACCTATTAATTGAGTTATTGCATAGTACACCGCTAAAGGTGTTAACTCAGCGACAACAAAGGTGTGTGATTGAAAAGATTGTTCAAAATCACAGTTGGCAAAGCATCGTCCAAGCACATAAATTTAGCGGACAAAAACAAGCGCAAACTTTTTTAAAAAACTGTATCTGCGATTTACTTACAAAAACCACGACGAACGAAGAGAATACACAACATAATGAGACTCGATAAATTTATCTGTGAATCAACAGAGTTAACACGTAGCGAAGCAAAAAGTGCAATCCGTAAGGGTTTAATTAGTAATCAAACAGGTACCTTACGTAGTGGTTCTTATAAAGTAGATGCTAACGATATTATTGAGCTTAAAGGTAAAGTGCTCACAATCCGTGGGTTCCGCTACATTATGCTTAATAAACCGCAAGGATATATTAGCTCTAATGTTGATGAACAAATGCCAAGCTTATTAAACCTAATCGACATAGAAAAAAAGCAGAACGTGTTTATTGCCGGACGATTAGATGCTGATACAACGGGCTTAATTCTAATCACAGATGATGGCCAATGGTCGCACCAAGTTACTAGCCCACGTAAAAAATGTGAGAAACGTTACCGCATAACGCTACAAGACCCAATCAACGATGAAGCCGTCGCTTTATTTGCACAAGGTGTTCAATTAAAAAGTGAAACGAATCCTTGTTTACCTGCAAAACTACAAGTGCTTTCAGATCATGAGGTGTTGTTAACCATCAGTGAAGGGAAATACCATCAAGTAAAACGTATGTTTGCTGCGGTAGGCAACTTTGTGACAACCTTACACAGAGAACAAATAGGCAATGTAGAATTGGATCATAACCTAGCACCCGGTGAGTCTCGTTTTTTAACGGAGCAAGAGGTCAATGGATTCAAATAAGCCTTTTAACCAACAATGCTATGACCTGCTACGCCAAATACCAAAAGGTAAGGTGGTCACTTATGCAGATATTGCACATCGTCTAGGTGGCAAAGCTTATCAAGCAGTCGGTAACGCAATGGCTAATAATCCTGATGTTATTGTTGTGCCCTGTCACCGTGTAGTTAATAGTAACGGTGCTATAGGAAAATATGCATTAGGCATAGAAAAGAAAATAGCTTTGTTACAAGAAGAAGGTGTCGAACTTGATACTGATAAAATCAAAGTGCTTAATTTAGACAAGCAACGTTATACTTTTTTATAAAGTCGTACGTCGCTTACTACAGACTCCGAATTTAATACTCGGTTGCTGTTACTTAATTTAATACTTGGTGTTGTCACTTCGTCTAATAATAGGGCTCTGTTACTTTTTTGATAAAGTCTAATAGAGGCCTATATACTTGTTCTGCCCGCTTCCCTCTTACAATAACGTGATGATCTGTATTGATACTGTGTAATTGCTTATCTTTACTCAATACTTTTTCTATTATTTCCTCCGCACCATCCACATCAATAGTAGGGTCGTTGCTTCCTTGAATAACTAATAATGGTAAAATAACGCGTTCTAAGTGCTCTCTACAACTATCCTGCAATAAAAGTAGTTGCCTCAACCCTGCAATGTATATTCGGTCGTAATTACTATCAGAACATTCAGGTTCATTGTCTATCCATTTGATCGTGCCAGTTTCCATGGAAAAACTGCTTAACATATTATTCCAGCTATCTAATAAAGAAGAAAAGAACACTGATTTTTGTTTTAAGACTAATGCCGGATTAATTGCCACTACCCCGGCAATATTATCGACATTTGCACAGCTTTTAATCAACGCCAATAAAGCCCCCGCTGAAAAACCAACGACAACAACCTTTTGATGATAATGAGATAAAACAGCATAGCCACGATTAACAGATTCTAACCAACCTTTAACCGTACAATTTCGCATCTCTTTAGATAATGTACCATGACCACTCAACCGTACTAAATAAACCCCATAACCTAATTCATTAAGCTTTTGTCCTAAGGCTTGCATCTCTTTTGGTGAAGCTAAAAAGCCATGGATCAATATAATTCCAGGTTGGTTGGCTTTACCCGATAAATGTTGGGGTTTACCAATATCACGACTTTTTGTGTGTAAACGATCAAAAGACCGCATACGTTCATCTTCAAATAAGCAACAATCTGTTTTCAATACTTGAGCTGACACTTGCAAAGATAATTTTTTAGGTGATGTCGTAATCAGCCGCTTTATATGTTTCACATATTTAGTCATTACTTCAAATTCATTAGCAAGCACACTAACGGTACTTTCAATACGCATGCGATGAAAAGAGTAAGGCATTGCAAATTTTTCATGATTGACCATGATTTGTCCATTTTCGATGGTCGCGGCTTGTTCATTCAACACTAATTTAATGATTAACTCATAGGGCTCATAACGTTCACCAGACACAAGATTGATCACCCCTTCCGATAAACTCTGATGAACACGACGTTGTTTGTTCTCTTTAATCTTAATAATGGCAAGGTAGATAATTTTTTTGAAATCAGCCTCTTTGATCCCCTGCGCCGGAACAAAACGTAATGCCGTAGCAACTAAATGATCCATATTAATGGTCAGGCTACTGTACACCCTCAACATAAACTCATTAGTTAATCGATGGCGCATTGCTCCCATTAAATAATCCATACGCTTAGCAGGAGAAATAAAAGGGCTAAGTAATGCAAAGAAACGTCGATATAGTTTAGTAAAGCGTCGTAAATCTATTGCATGTCCAAAGGAGATCGATATATCGCACTCTTCCAGAATAATATTGCCCTCTACCAAAAGCTCTTCTTCCACAAAATCAGGAATGTCTTTGAAAAAAAGCTGAGCCCCGGAAGATAACAAGTTTTTACCTGGTCGAAGTGGGTAATAACTAATATTAACCGGCACAATATGCAAATCTAAGGGGGACAGGTCCGAGGGACCATGTAAGCTATAGGTTTCTTGATAGTAGCTAATTAAAGTTTCGTTATTATCTATAATTGCCTTTTTATAATCCTCTTTTTTAAGAAAAGTTTGCAATGCTAACATTGCTGCACCAGTGTGCGGAGCACGCGCCGTTGCATCGGATATTTGCATCGACAAACGACCTTTATCCAGCACTTTTTTATTTTTAACCATCGCACCTTCAGGATAAATAACCCAATTATAAGTGCCACGCATTAACTCTGAGATGATTTTTTCATTGCGTCCGGGTAAATTTAAGGGCAGTGCACCAACAGACTCTAAAATACTGCCAAACTTACCCACAAATAACGAACTGTCAGCCAGCGAGTGCACCATTTGACCGTTAAATTTATATAACGCCTGTGGTAACAAGGCCGTTTCCATACGCGTAAAGTGATTCACTACAAACAGAGTGGGGTTGTTACTTAGGTACTCAACCCCCTCCGCAGAAACAGAAGACTTGGTAAATTGTTCAATAATTTGGATCAACCAACCTGATAACAAAAAAGAAGAACTAGGTTTTTCCAATGTTGGACGATCGCGCATAGCAATTATTCTCCCTCAGCAATAGGGTAAATACCTGCTTCCAACCATTGATACTGTTCACTCAAAATATCTTCTGCAATCGCTTTAGCGGTACTTCGCTGTGGAGTAGATAATGCTTTAAAATGCGCTTCTACCCTTTCCGTTGCTAGTACACAATGATGATCCGCTAATGCAGTCGCATTTTCATTGCCGAGTGAAACTTGGTTTTTTGCATAGGAGCAAGTCACCGCCATTGCAAATAATTCACAACCAATGGTCATTAGGTGCCCTAGTGTTTCTTGGCGTAATTCAAGCTTTTCACGATGTAACAACATCTGTTCAAACAGAACCCGTGCTAAACGGTGTGAGGTGCGTTGGCAATAATTAACATGTTCGGTTAAAGTGCCACTGAGAGTAAACTGTGCAATAAACTCTTTGTTAAGAATTTGTGATGGATACCAAGAGGCGTATTCTTTAAACAACTTAAAAGCAGCATCACGCTTAGTAGTGAAATCCGCACCAGGTTTAATCAGGTCAGAAGCCAAAGATAAGTGCGTATCTAACGCTTCACGGCTTAAAAACAACTCCATAACATCAGTGGTGCCTTCAATAATACGGTTAATACGGCAATCACGTAACATACGTTCCACTGGGAAAGGTAACTCTCCACGGGCTTTTAATGAACTGGCTTTTTCGTAACCTCTACCACCAAACATTTGTACCGTTTCGTCCATCACACTCCATGCCATTTCACTACAAAATAGCTTCGCCATTGCAGCTTCCATACGAATATCCACATCACCTTTATCAGCCATAAAACTGGTTATCCAAGTAACACCTTCCATCGCAAAGGTAGTCGCCGCGATATAGGCAATACGATTTGAACCTTTTTCATGCTTTGCAATAGGCAAACCCCATTGCACACGTTTTCCTCCCCAACGACGAGTCATATTTAAACACTGCTTGGCCATACCAGTACTTGCGGCGGGGATAGTTAAACGACCGGTGTTTAGGGTTGCTAATGCTATTTTTAGCCCTTGCCCTTCCTGTAAAATTCTATCTTCGACAGCGACTTCAACGTTTTTAAATTCAATTAAACCATTTTGAATACCGCGGATACCCATGAAATCACAGCGATGTTTTATAGTGATCCCAGAACTTTTCCCTCTTACAATAAAAGCAGAGATTTGCTTAACCTCTTTTCCATCAACTATTTTAGGTGCCGTGCAGGCCATCACAACCAAATAATCCGCAATCAAGCCATTGGTACACCACAGTTTTTCTCCGTTAATAAGATAATGGGTTCCGGCGCCATTCAAGGTGGCAGTTGTTTCCATTTGCGCAGGATCGGAGCCTACGCTAGGTTCAGTTAATGCAAATGCAGAGATAGCCCCCTCTTTAAAGAGCGGTAAAAAACGTTGTTTTTGCTGTTCTGTTCCAAATAGTTTAATCGGTTGTGGCACACCAATACTTTGGTGGGCTGAAACAAGCACAGCGGTAGAGCCACAATGACTGGCGATAGCCATCAGCACACGATTATAGTTAACTTGCGACAGACCTAAACCACCATACTGTTTAGGGATTTTCATAGAAAACACGCCTATACCAGCAAGCGCTTTCATCGCTGCAGTGGGGATCGTACGCGTTTCATCAACCAAATCTGCATCTAAAGTGTCGGCTAAGACTATGCCTACTTTTTCCACTAATTGATCACCAACTGATTTATCTTCTGCAGTTTGAGTTGGGAAAGGGAAAATGGCATCAGATTTAAATTCTCCCATAAATAAGGATTTAGCAAAACTAGGATGCTGCCACACAGATTCACGTGCCGCTTCGGTAAGGTTCAACGATGAGGCTTTTTCATCACTCATCTTAGAGGTATCAATCACTACTTTTTTATCTTCAGGAAAACTCATAATAGCTCCTTAACTAACTACTTATATCCAGCCAATCAAATAGTGGAACAATCTTATCGCTTACCATGAGTTGTTAGCTCTTTATTCAACTAACTCACTCAAGTAATGGCTGTTAACCTATTAATAATATTGGGATAACAGCCAATAATATTTACTCATAAATTCAAGTAATAAGTGCAATCGTTTCTCTACTTAAACCTAAAATAGGTTTCAACATTAAATCAACTTAATGATAGAAACCATGCCCCTGTTCAACACATTTCAACAGATAAGGAGCAACTTCGTAACGGTTCCCTACTTGTTGGTGTAATTTCTGTAAGCGCTTCACCACTTCGTCACAACCAATACTATCTGCCCAACGGCATAAACCACCACGCCACGCAGGAAACCCAGTTCCCATGATCATGGCGAGATCTAATTGTCCCGCATTAGTAACGATATCCTCATCAAGACATCGCGCAGCTTCATTGACCATCACTAACATCAAACGGTCAATTATGTCTTGATCGCTAAAGTCTTGGCTGTCAGCAACACAATCTGCTTGATACAATAATTCGTTAACCTCTACCTGTTTATTTTTATAATGATAAAAACCTCGCCCACCTTTTTTACCCGATAATTTCAACTTATCGTGTATATGTTCGAGTACAGGCGCAACCGCCATCCGCTCACCAAAACCGGCTTGTAAAATTGCTGCGACTTTATAACCAACGTCAATGCCCACTTCATCCGCCAATTGAAAGGGTCCCATCGGCATACCAAAACTATTAATCGCTAAATCCACCTTTTCAATATCGGCCCCTTCTTGTAATAAATAAGCAGCTTCATTTAAGTAGGGTAATAAAATACGATTAACCAAAAAGCCCGGACAATCACCAACTACTATCGGAACTTTCCCCCAGGCCTTACTAATAGCAATCGCTTTAGCAATGGTTTCCTGACTGCTTTGCTGCCCCTTCACAATTTCTACTAATGGCATTCGATTAACTGGGTTAAAAAAGTGCATACCACAAAACTGTTCAGGGTGCGTTAACACAGAAGCCATTTCAGTGATCGATAACGCCGAAGTATTAGAACAAAGCAAACTACCTTCCGGTAGTTCAGCCTCCACCTCTTGCAATACTTGTTTTTTAACCGACATCACTTCAACAACGGCTTCAATGGCAACTTGTACTCGGTTAAAACCGGTAAATTGCAACGATCCACCAATCCGGTTCATTGCATAGTCAATCGCACCTTGCTTAATACGGCGTTGCTTTTGTAACTGATTAAAATAACTGGCAGCTTGCTGATAACCCAGTTCAATAGATGCCCAGTTAATATCTTTAACGCGAACCGATAACCCTTTATAACTCATTAACCAAGCGATCCCCCCTCCCATTACGCCAGCACCTATCACCGCGCCTGAAGTAGGTAACTCTACATTTTGTGGATAACTCTCAGATTGCTCTTTTTTAACTTGTTCATTGAGAAAAAATAAGCCGATAAGATGTTTACAAATAACCGTTGATGCTAAATCGGAAAAGGCCGCTAATTCTCGCTTTAAGCCTTCTTCAAAACTGCATTTGTTACGGTACACCTCGAGTACAGCGAGTGGTGCAGGATAAAAACCTTTGCTTGTTTTCATTACATTTTGCCGAGCCTTCTTAAGGATCAACAAGCGAGCAGGATGCGTCTTCATCGCCAAGGCAGTCATTTTTTGCAAGGCACTTTTAGGTTGCCTTCTTTTTAATAGGCTTGCTTGGAAGGATTTCTGTTTGAGGTTTTCTAAGAACTGTTCAACTTGCGCATTAAATTGTGCAGATGAAAATACTTGATCAACAAGTTTTATACGATATGCCTTTTCTGCACTAACTAACTTACCCGGCAGTATGATAGCTAGTGCTTCGGGTAACCCTATCAAACGAGGTAAACGTTGCGTGCCTCCCCAGCCAGGAATAATACCTAATTTAACTTCAGGTAAACCTATTTTAGTTTTCGGATTATCTGAGGCTAAACGAAAATCACAGGCTAAAGCTAACTCACAACCACCTCCAGCGCATGCACCATCGATAATTGCAATCGTTGTTTGTGGTAAGGCATCGAGTCGATTAAAAATTTCTTGTCCTAAATGTGCTTTTTTCTTAGCCATTTCAGGACTATCAATTTTTTGTAGCTCTTGGATATCTGCCCCTGCGATAAAAATATTCTTTTTAGCGCTTTCAAAGCTAACAATTTGTTGTGGTGAGGATTTAATGTCTTGCAGCAAAGAATCTAGCTCTTGCATCAGATCAGATGAGAGCTTATTAATCTTTTGATCTTGTAAATCAAAAGTAACTCGAATTAACCAATCATTTTTTTGTACGTGAATGTGTTTCATTACTCCACCTCCAACGCTAATGCAGCACCTTGTCCGCCGCCAATACATAGGGTTGCTAAACCACGCTGTAACCCCTGACGTCTGAGCTCATGTAGCAGTGTTAAAATTAAACGCCCTCCGGTTGCGCCTACTGGGTGCCCTAAGGCAATCGCACCGCCATTAACGTTTAACTTATTTGGGTCTAACTCACCTAATGCCTGTGCTCTTTGTAAGTATTTCTGAGCAAAAGCTTTACTCTCAAAGGCACATTGATTGGCAATTACTTGAGCCGCAAATGCTTCATTTAATTCAACCAAATCAAAATCAGAAAGTGCCAAACCTGATTTATCTAATAACTTAGCAGTAGCATAAGCAGGACCTAAGCCCATTCTATTTCCTGCTAATCCGGCATAACTATAATCAGTTAAATAACCTAATGGTGTTAATCCCATGGCTTTTGCCTTCGATTCAGCCATCACAGTAAACGCAACCGCACCATCGGTAATAGGACACGCATTCCCAACCGTAACAGTACCTGCTAGGCGGTCGAAATAAGGGCGTAACTTAGCCAGAGCGGCAAGGGTTTGATTATCACGAGGGCCATTATCTAAATGTTGCATATGCTGATACTTAGGCGCAATTGCAACGCTAATAATTTCATCGGCGAATTTGCCAGATTGTTGCGCTTTTATCGCTTGTTGATGGCTATTTAAAGCAAATTGATCTTGTTGTTCACGCGTAATAGCGAATTCTTTAGCAAGCACCTCTGCCGTTTGCCCCATGTTTAAGCCACAAACAGGGTCGGTTAAACCTTGTTCAATACCAATCACAGGCTTCAAAAAAGATAAACGAAATTGAGAGAAGAGTTTGAGTTTTGCAATCGGTGTTTTAGCAAACATCATTTGCATCATGAACTTAGTCATTTTAGGGCTATACAGAAGTGGCACGCTAGACATAGATTCACTGCCACCAACCAATGCAGTGTCAATTTCTCCAGCCAATATTTTATTGGCAGCAGTAGTCATAGATTCCATGCCTGAGGCACAATTGCGATTGACGGTATATGCACTAGTAGAAACAGGAAACCCGCCCTGTAATGCAATGACTCGGGCAATATTCGCTGCGTGACCTGGTTGAGCAACGTTGCCCATGATCACTTCATCTATATCAGCATAGTCTAGTAACGAGTTGGCCATTACTTCGCGGACAACAACCGCACCTAATTGATCTGCCTGCATGCCTTTGAATTCAGTACCGGCTTTACAGAATGGGCTACGCCAACCTTCAATAATTGCGAGTCTTTCTTTCATTAACCACCCCCAGCATTATTCCTATGCTTTAAAACAGCCATAAAAATAATAAAAATGCTTTCCTGAAGGAGTCAATAAATACCCTCAGGGCATAAAAATTAACAATTCACAGTGACTTTTAAAATGGTAAGAAGATGAGCATGATGTTGTAAAGATTAAGTATTTCATGATCACTTGCTTATATTACACACGATCTTCAGTATAAAGGTGCTTTATTTTTGAGCAAGGCAAATACAATAAGCCCCATCGAATTCGCGAGGGGTATCGCATAAGTTACCTTTAAAATATGAAAAAGTAATATTAAGAGCAATAAAATACAGGAAGTTATTATATCGCTCTCATCAAATGAAATGTTGAAGGTGTGTGATCATGGAAGTATAAGCTGATGTCACTTAAAGCTATTTAGCTTTGAATTAAACTTTCATTAAGCAAGCTTTCTAAGCAATGTTCTTGGATCCCATAATAGGCTTTTATATTAGCAATCTGAATTAAAATTTTAGCTTGTTCCTTGCCATTAGTTGATGGCTTTTTGATCGCTAAAATCATCTTATTTTTGTTGGTATGCTCTAAACTAATAAACTCAAATACTTTAGTGGTATAACCATTAGCCTCTAATAATAGAGCCCTTAACGAATCAGTTACCATTTCTGCTTGCTGACCTAAATGCACACCATATTGTAACATTGGTTGAAATAATTCCGGGCTTTGCATTTGCGGGCGGATCTGTTTATGACAACATGGCGAACACATAATAATACTGGCGTTAGCACGGATCCCATAATGAATCGCATAATCAGTGGCAATATCACAAGCATGCAATGCAATCATGACATCAGTTTGTTTAGGCGCATGGGTTTTTACATCACCACACACAAAATCTAACCCCTGATGATCTAATGTTGCCGCAGTTTGATTACATAAATCAGCTAAAGCTTGACGTAACTCTACCCCTGTAACTTGTGCGTCATTTTGTAATGTATGACGCAAATAATCATGAATAGCAAAGGTTAAGTAACCTTTACCAGATCCAAAATCGACAACGTTAAGTGGTGTGCTTGTATCCCTTGGAGAAACCTCCAATG
>NZ_JALAAC010000010.1:0-140894 GCF_037546855.1 Vibrio sp. 1-Bac 57
GATTAATAGTTCGATTAATGTAAAACCTTGTTGTACTTTTTTCATTTTTATATCCTTAAATTTGTTAAATCATTGTTTGTTTTTAGTAGGGGTAAACAATCATTTTATGAACATACATTTTCTAACCATTCAGTTTTACATTAGCACCAGCATCTGCGTTGACAAGAATGATAGCAATATAAGTTGAGTGAGACAGGCTGTTATCAGCCGTCTTATTTTATTACCTCGTTTAGAGTAGTTCTTTTATAATAAAAGAAAAGAAATAAACTCAACTTTTTTTAAAAAACCTTTCAAAGCGCATGAAATGGCAAGGAAATTATAAAAACACAAATAAAAATAGATTTTATATTGACCTTTAATTTCATTATTCTTTCATTTTTCAAAAACTAACTTTTAACTTAACTTTGCAGTTAATAGTAGACCCAAATTAATTTTGCACTTAACGATTAACAGTTACTTTTTAGTAAAAGTAACTGGGATTTCGCATTAGGTCACACTATTGAAAGCTATTGTAAGTTAAACAACTCATAAAAATATACATTTATAGGTATTAATTTAAGCTCTCCTTGACCTAGATTAAATATGGCTTAATTAAAATAAACGGCATTAAACCAAAGATGCGTGTAAATACTGGCGATGTAACCTAATGCAATCACGGGTGCCCACTTTAGATGCACACCAAAGGTATAAATTCCTCGTGCTTGTCCCATTAATGCAACCCCTGCAGCACTTCCAATGGATAACATGCTGCCGCCAACACCTGCTGTTAATGTCACCAATAACCATTGCCCGGTATTCATATCAGGCTCCATACTTAATACCGCAAACATCACAGGAATATTATCTACAATCGCTGACAACACACCCACGGTAATATTGGCATAAGTGGCATCCCAGTTGCTGTACATAGCTTCGGAGATCATGCCCAAATAACCAATAAAGCCCAAACCTCCCACACATAATACAACCCCGTAGAAGAATAATAGCGTGTCCCATTCTGCTTTAGCCACTTTATGAAATATATCAAAGGGAGCACCGTCTCCTAGACCACGTAAACGTTCATGCTCTTTTTTATCCACGGTGTGTTCAAGCGCAAATTCATAATGGTTCTTTTGTGTTTTACGTAAAAAGAAAGCAAAAAACTGTAGAACCCCTAACCCAGTCATCATGCCTAATACCGGTGGCATGCCTAGGAATGAATGCCCGGCTACCGCAAAGAAAATAGTCACTAAAAACAAACCAACGATACGTCTAGCACCGCGCTTCATATGCACAATTTCGCCATCACCCTGTGCCACTTCTTTGGAGATGAAGAAACTCATGATCACGGCGGGGATCAAGAAATTAACTGCGGAAGGAACAAATAACGCAAAGAAAGTGGTGAATTCAACCATGCCTTTTTGCCAAACCATTAGCGTTGTAATATCACCAAACGGGCTAAATGCGCCACCAGCATTAGCGGCTACAACAATGTTAATACAAGCTAATGCGATAAATTTTGTATTTTTACCACCCACTTTCATGACAATCGCACACATTAATAATGCGGTGGTTAAGTTGTCTGCAATAGGTGAGATGAAAAAAGCGAGGATCCCCGTTAACCAAAAAATCAAACGCAACGTGAAACCTTTATTAACCATCCAAGCACGTAGGGAATCAAATAACTTACGCTCTTCCATGGCGTTAATATAAGTCATCGCTACTAATAGGAAGAAAAACAACTCTGCGTATTCTAATAAATTATGACGAAATGCTGCTTCAGCATCATGACTCATGCCGTTTTGAGAGTAATAAAACCCAATCATGCCCCAGATAATACCCGCGGCAACTAACACTGGTTTAGACTTCCGAAGGTGGATCACATCTTCCAACATGACTAAGCAGTAAGCGATAGCAAAAAATAAAACAGCTGCATAACCAATACCATGTGAAGTGAGATCAATATGCTCGCCAGTACTCGCTAATAGGGAGGAAGAAAATAGGACAGTACAAAGCGTCAGCATGACACTTAAGACCTTAGGCTGCTTTAACATTACGTTTTCCTTAAAGTAATTAATAAATTGAAGCGATAAATTTTGGCGCGATTCTAACATATGCCCCACTCAGCCAACCTATAGTTAGCAAAGCTTTAACACAAAAGTTTGAAGGCTGAAGCAAGATGACATAAAAAGTCTCTGCATTTAAGTGTTCATAAGTACCAATAAGCACTCATAATCATTAATTTTTTGTTTGCTCAATAACACTTCGAAGAAGCGAACAAGGTATTTAAAGCAGACGGTTAATACCAGTACAACGTGATAATGCAGTTTGGTTGGGGAAAAGATTAAGACTAGAGACACTCATTTTATCTATTTGTAGTGTTAATGAATGCTGTAAAGGAATTTGCAAAAAATCAGATAAAATAGAGCGAATAACGCCAGCATGACAAATAATGATCACCTGTTGTGATTGAGTTTGCTCTGCGAGTTTTTGCTGTAATGCATGCCATGCTTTTATGACACGTAGGTCAAAACCACGCGCACTTTCACCTCCTGGAAAAGTAAAATTCAGTAAATCATTATTCCACTCTTCTATGTTTTTTTGGCCAATGGATTGCCAGCTTTGCCCTTCCCATTGTCCAAAGTTGATCTCTTTAAAATCTTGATTTATTTGTACTGAACTTTTAGATACTGAGTCTTTGGGTGCAGAATCTTTTGAAGCTGAACCTTTTGAAGTTAGGTCTTTTGGTCCAGAATAATTGTTATCAAAATAAGTTTGTAACCCTTGAGCTAATTGAGCACAACGTTTTAATGGACTAGTTATAATTATTGGTAGGTCTAGCTTTTGTTCCTTATGATGTTGGTGTTGGAGTTGTTGCTGATGTTCCGAAAACAAACAATGGGTTTGAAAATAATCAATTAGCTTTTGTACATCTTTATTAAATGAAGACGTGACTGCGCAATCTAGCTGCCCGTAACAAACACCAGACGGGACATCAACATCACCATGACGCACAAGAAAGATACGATGATTGAGTGTTGCAGCAATTGAAGCTGGCACGGCATTAGAACTCGATGTTGAAATAGGAGTAGAAGTTGGCAATAGATTTGAGGTCATGGCTTTAGGCGTTAGTGATTGCTTACTGTCTTTTTTTATTTCCATGCTCGCTTAACCTCTATTTTTTATTCTTTATTCTTTATTCTTTATTCTTTATGAGCAGTTATTTTTGTGGCCTATTTTGATCATCTTACATTCAGGCGTAGCTTATTTAGGTAATGTAAAAACAGCTTACTTAGAAACAAACAACTTAAACATAAGCCACCAGCATTAATAAAATAAGTAGTTCATTTAATTGCAGCACAAACCCTAGACAATCTCCCGTATAACCTTGTATCTTTTGTTGAAAATAGCTGCGACATAAGATGGTGCTAATAACCACCACGGTAAAAACTAATAATAAACAAAAAAACGGCATCCATAATATTGAAACAGCTCCCATCAATAAGGCCGCAAGTAAGTATTGTTGAGGTAGACGTTGTGACGATTGCGTTGATTTACTAGTCGATTCTTCGCGCGCATAGTCTGTACTTTGCATTAAACACAGTACGCTGCATCGACTTAATACCGCGGCACTTATAAAGCTCAAAGCAAAAAAACTAGCGCCATGATTAATAAGCTGGCTTAACACATGGATCTTCAATGCCAATAACAGGATTAAACCTATAACGCCGTAGGTACCAATTTGGCTATCTTTCATAATTGCTAGGCGTTGTTGTTTGTTATAACCGCCACCAAAACCATCGCAGCTATCGGCAAAACCATCTTCATGGAAACCGCCAGTTAATAACACGCCCGTTAACAACATTAAAATAATGCTGATACTGGGGTCAAAAACTAATTGGCTCAGGGCATACACAAGCAAGCAAATAAGTGCATAAATCAACCCTATAATGGGTAAGTACACATTACCTAGATGAAAAGGATAAGCAGTAAAATCCAATTTTTTAGGGATAGGTAAACGAGAAAAAAACGATAGCGCATAACAAAATAAAACCCATTGTTTTTTAAAAAATTGCCTCATACTTTTCTCATCTGCATATTCGGATGCTTCTCTTTATACCAGGTAAATTGATGCCCTGTATATTAGGTTAATTGTTGTTATTCTATTAACTGTGGTTGTCCTGTTTTTAATAACTGCGATTACTCACTATCACTGACACCAGCATCGGCAAAAGAGGCCATCTCATTTAAAAAAGTTAACGCGGATACTAATAACGGGTAAGCAACCGCCACACCGGAACCTTCGCCTAAACGCATTCCTAAATGTAATAAAGGCGTCGCGCCCATTTCAGTTAATAATAGTTGATGTGCTTGTTCTTCTGATTGATGACAAAATTGCGTATATTGCAAAAAGTCATCGTGCATTTCACTAGCAACTAAGGCTGCACTAGAGGCAATAAACCCATCAACAAGCACTAACATAGAAAGCTCTGCTGCTTTTAACATCGCCCCCACCATCATCGCGATTTCAAAACCACCAACGCTTTGTAATACGGTTAATGGATCGGCATCATTTAATTGATATTTAGCAACAGCATGGTCAATGACCTTTGCTTTTATCGCGATGGTTTGTTGATCAATCCCAGTGCCCTTTCCTGCACATTGCTGCCCAGTAAGATTAAGAATAGCGGCCATAATAGCGGCCGCTGAGGTAGTATTAGCAATCCCCATTTCACCAAATCCAATAACATTACAACCTTGCTTATGTTGTAGCTTAACAAGTTCGGCGCCTTGATTGATTGCTTGCAAACATTGCTCTTTGGTCATAGCCGCTTGTTGTGAGAAATCTTTGGTACCTAACGCTATCGACGCATCAACAAAATGCGGAGATGTTATATGTGAAAAGTCAGCTTTAACTCCTGCATTCACAATCTTCAATTCAATATCATGTTGTGCAGAAAAACAGTTGATTGCCGCGCCGCCCTGTAAAAAGTTTAATACCATTTGTTCCGTCACTACCTGCGGAAATAAACTCACGCCTTGATCAGCAATACCATGGTCGGCGGCAAAAATAATGATACTCGGTTTGGTAAAAACGGGTGTTAAACTTTGTTGTAATAAAGCGACTTTAAATGCGATCGATTCTAATAAACCTAAACTGCCTTGAGGTTTGGTTTTAAAATCAATTTTTTCTTGCAGTGTATTAACAAATTCAGAGGTGACTTTATCTAGCGGAGCAATAATATTAAACACTGACAATCCTTACCGTAATATAAAAGAAAACAAACAATTCAAATGGCGCATATAGCTAGACTTATGCCTAAACCTATAACAGCGCTTATAAAAAGTTAAAGTTTACACTGTTTTTATCTCAGTCTCGCTAAGTTTGATCAGAATAACAAACTGCTATTTATAATATTAGCTTTAAATTGCACCGACCATGATCAACCAACTATGTTAATGAAACAGAAAAAGGCAACATCAGCTTAAGAAAGTGACTCATACCTTGAATTCAAGATCCATTACAGTGACATTTTATTCAATTAGTATCACTTCCCTGCTTACATAACACTTGAATTAAACTAATAAGTTAATTAATAGACAATTTCCCCCCTAAACATGATCTTTGCTTTATAATGCGCTTTTTGTTTTATTGTATTGGAAGTATTCATGTCATTTGCATCACTCGAGCTTGATCAGCATTTATTAAACGCCGTTGCTAAGATGGGCCACACACGCCCTACTAGTATCCAAAAGTTGGTTATTCCACCAGCTATGGATGAACGAGATATCATGGCGAGTGCACCTACAGGTACGGGTAAAACCTTAGCCTTTTTATTACCTGCGATACAACGCTTAATTGACTACCCACGTCGTAAAGGTGGCTCAGCACGTATTCTTGTTTTAACACCAACACGTGAGTTAGCAGTACAGATCAGTGAAGTTGCAGAGCAATTAATCGCTGGTACACAACTGGTTGCAGGCAATATTATCGGTGGTATTTCATATCAAGATCAAGAAGATATCATTATGGGTTCAGTGGATATTGTCATTGCCACGCCGGGACGCTTAATGGAATACATCGATGCTGAAGCATTTGATTGTCGTGAAGTTGAATGTTTGATCCTTGATGAAGCAGACAGAATGTTAGACATGGGGTTCATTGCAGAAATGGATCGTATTGCTGGTGAAGCACGCTGGCGTAAAATGACCGCTTTATTTTCAGCAACACTTGAAGGTAAAGGTTTACGTGAATTCGCCCGTGATGTATTAAATAACCCAGTGCAATTAAATGCAGAAGTGACACGTAGAGAAAGTGGCAAGATTTTACAATATATCCACCTTGCTGATAATCCTGAGCACAAACTACAAATATTAGCGGCACTATTACAACAAGAGCCAGAGCACGAACAAATTCACAAGATGATTGTTTTTGTAAAAACACGTGACCGCCTTGCGCAATTAGTCGCTCAACTGGCTGAATTAAATATTCCTTGTAACTATTTACGCGGTGAAATGGATCAAGAAAAGCGTAACCTTTCATTGCGTCAATTTAAAGAAGGTACAACCAATATACTGATTGCAACGGACGTTGCGGCTCGTGGTATTGATGTGCCTGATATTACTCATGTGATCAACTACGATATGCCACGTAGTGCCGACATTTACGTTCACCGTATTGGGCGTACAGCTCGAGGTGGTAAAAAAGGTACCGCGGTGTCAATTATCGAAGCACATGATATTGATATTTTGGCAAAAGTTGAGCGTTATACGGACCAAATCTTAAAACGCCGAGTGATCAAAGGTTTACGCCCACAAAATAAAGAAGCTAAAGCGAGTGTACGTAAGACTAAAAAACCAATCACTAAAAAAGGCAAAGCTCGCGAAGAAGAAGTGAAACGCCAGCAAAAAGAAAGACGCCAAAAGAAAAAACTAGAAATGGGTAAACAACGTCATCGCACTATCAAAGGTAAGGGTAAACCAAGCTGGGCTGGAAAAGGTAAAAAAGAAGACGACACCTCTACCTCTAATGAATAAATTGCTAAGTTAGCCAGTTAAGAATTAGTAGTTTGCCTTAAGGGCTATTTTAACTGTGACTCTTATCTTCACTAACGACCTCAATTGATTTTTTAGCACTCGGTAATTAACTTTTCTATAAAATGCGAAGTTAATTAAAGAGTGCTGATAACATCCTGTTATAGTATGCATTATTTATTTTTATCAGCAGATGCTGCCAGAGGTCAATTATGCGTTTTTTCCAGTCTTTATTTTTTACCGCTCCTTTTGCGCTCATTTTATCTGCATGTACTATTACTCAGCCGCAAACACAAAATAAAACCCAAACAAGCACACCACAACTTACAGAAGAAGTCGTTCATAAAGCATTTTCAAGCATATTAGAGAATAGTTTTAGGGGACAACTGACTACAGAGAATAATAAATTTTATTTTCAAGCCTGCGAAGATGATCAGCAATACACTATTGTTACAGATACTGAATTAGCGACCATCTATAAAAAAATAAGTAACAATACACAACAACCTGTTTATATTGAATTTGCAGGTGAAATTAACTTTACGACGAATAAACGTGCTAAAAATCCCGTAGCATTGCGTGTTGATAGAATACACCATATGGCTTTAGCACAATCTTCATTACAATGCGCTAAACCACTTAATACCTTTCGTTTTAAAGCAAAAGGAGAAGATCCCTACTGGCGTATTAATATGCACGACAACCAATTATTTTTTGCGACAAAAGCCAGCAATCAATCTTACCTATTAGGCAATGCTAACTTCGAAGCAACACAAATTAACCACCTAAAAAGCAGCAATGCTGAAGGCCAACAGTTAGCTTTAAATATTCAACCAGGGCATTGTTATATGTCTGACGATAAAGAATATTGGGGGTATATCACTGAAGCAGAAACTATTTATGGACACTTTAGCGGCTGTGGCCAACCAGGTTGGTTAGAAACTTCTACTACCTTTGCAGGTTACTACTTAAAAGCAGCAACCAATCAATCCCCAGCAATTAATTTAACCTTAAATGAAAATCATAGTGCTGAATACGTACAAGGTAATAAACCTTACCAAATTATAAAAACAGGTTATTGGAAAAGTAATACACCAGACAACGTTGTCGTCATGCTCGCGCAGCAAGGTGATCAACCGATACAAGAAGAAATCATATTCAAACAAAGTGGTTTAAGTATTTCAAGCAATGCGATTAATATAAGTAATATACAAACTTCATTTGCAACTCCTTTAACCTTTAAAAAAATGAATTTACAGGCTGGTTTATCTGAAGATGAAACTGTACAAATTACGCGTCAGTTTACCGCTCAAAACATTGCGCCGAAAATGCAAATAGATACGGAAGTACAAGCAGCATTACGTCAATATTTTAAAATTCATAGAACCGACCCTAAACAGACTAAATTTAGTTCAGTTAGGTTCGATTTAAATGGAGATGGGCAAGATGAAGCTATCGCCTTTTTAGATTGGTGCTCTAGCACTGGCTGTGAAATGATAGTGTTTGAAGCAAAGGACGATAACCTTGTTTTTTCAAGCCGTATATCCAGAGTGTACGCACCGATCACGGTTGCTAAAAGCCAGCATTTTTCATGGCAAAGCTTAGCCTCGAAAAAAGATCAACAGTGGTCACAGTTAGATTTTGACGGTTTAAGCTATCCATTGAAAACACATAAAATAGCAAGTTCAGAACAGTTACCAGAACCCACTGGGGTGGTTTTATTCAGCCAAGGCAAACCCAATAAGTGGTTCCCAATTAAATAGCTTGAATGGGTTACTCAATGCAGATGATTGAGTAACCCACAGTAAAAAAACTTTACACATTAATCTAAAATGCGCTCAAAAAAGGCTTTTTCAAATAAATACACTGACGCTTTTTGATGGCGAGGAATATTAGCGTCCACGGAGCTATTTTCTGGATTATATCCGTTAAGCATTAACACAAATAACCTATCCCCTGCTTCACTTTTCACAAGTCCGACTAAATTAGCAACGCCCTTTAAGGAGCCTGTTTTAGCAATCACCTTACCTTTAAGTGCAGCTGTATTAACGCCACGGTGATACTTTAAAGTGCCGTCAATACCTGCAATAGCAAAACTATTGATTAATCCTAATTGCTTATCCTGTGCATAAACAAATTTCATCACAGACATGAATAATTCGGCGCTCATTAAGTTGTGTCGAGATAAACCAGAGCCATCTGCTATATAAGCATTTTCAAGGTCAATACCATGTTCTTTAAGGATCGCTTTCATCGCCTGAGAGCCATTACGAAAGTTACCAGGTTGCTGAAAATAATGAGCACCAATAGTTTTAAATAAGCTATCAGCAATTAAGTTATCGGACTCTTTCATCATTTGTTGCAATAACACATCTAATAAAGGTGATTGATAAAGCGCTAACGTCGATGCAGGATCTTGTTTCAGCGCCGGAGTTATCGCCTGTGAATCAATTTTTACTGTTCCCGTTAACGAGATCCCTACTTGTTGCAGTTCACTTGTAATGATCCGCTGTGCATAAGTATTAGGATCAGTAACCGCAAAGGCTAAAGGAAAAGCACGTTTTCTAGGTACCATACAGCCCCAAAGATGATAATTATTATTGCTGTTGCGAGTTACTTCTAGCGCGCAAAATTGCTCTGCACGTTGTGCTTTAGACACAACAGACACATCACTACTAATCTCCACTGGCTCATAACTTGGAATAAACAGGGTTGCTTTGGTGGCATCTGCACTGGCTAAACTTAAATTACCTAACACACAGTTTCTATTAACAATGATGGCATTAGCTGGTGCCGTATAACATACACCTAAGTCGTTCCATGCTTGACCATCACTCCACTGATAACCATTAAATTGACTGTTATTGAGTAAGAAGTTTCCCTTAATACGATTGATCCCTTGTGCTTTAAGAGCGCGTAATAATTTACGGATATGCTGCCGCGTTAAAGTTGGGTCACCACTAAAATATAAGCTAATATCACCTTGATATTGGCCTTTCTTAATCGCTTTTTTATCGCCTTTAATAACCGTTTGATAACGATAGTTTTCACCCAGATACAACTTAGCGGTAGTCGCCGTCAAAAGTTTTTGTACACTAGCCGGTGTTCTTAATGACTCTTCTTGAAAAGAAGCGACCTTAATTTTTGTTTTTGCATCGATGACTAAATACGAAACCTGAGTACCTTTTGGTAATAATGCCTGTAAATCCTGCCATTCTTGGGCGATAACACTTGTACAAAAAATATTACTTATTATTAATAAACAAACTTTTAACATCTCAAACCACTCAACCAGAAAATCAATTTTGAGGATAACCTTTATCAGCAACCCATGCGATCAAAATTTAGTAGGATTAATAACAACAAAAGCAATTGATAGTGATATAATTTTTGCCATTATCTGCTTCACTTATCCGAATAACATGGCCGACAACATGAGTGTGAAAAAATGAATAATCCGTTATATCAAAAAAATATTATCTCCATTGCTGATTTATCACGTTCAGACCTAGAACTAATCCTTCAAACTGCCCACTCCTTAAAACAAACTCCACAACCTGAACTGTTAAAAAACAAAGTGATCGCAAGTTGCTTTTTTGAAGCCTCAACGCGAACCCGTTTATCCTTTGAAACAGCAGTACAACGTTTAGGTGGCAGCGTCATTGGATTTGATAGTGGTGGTAATACGTCATTGGCACAAAAAGGTGAAACACTGGCCGATTCGGTAAAAATTATTGCGTCCTATGCGGATGCTTTTTTTATGCGTCATCCACAGGAAGGAGCTGCGCGTTTAGCTTCTGAGTTTACTGAAATCCCAGTAATTAATGGCGGTGATGGATCTAACCAACATCCCACGCAGACTCTCTTAGATTTATTCACCATTTATGAAACACAGGCAACCTTAGATAATCTAAATATTGCCTTTGTTGGCGACCTTAAATATGGGCGAACCGTGCATTCTTTAGCGCAAGCTTTATCCTTATTTAATTGTAACTTCTACTTTATTTCGCCCGAAGCGTTAGCTATGCCTGATTATATTATCGAAGAGCTGAATGAACGTAATATCAATTTTTCTCTGCACAGCAGCATTGAAGAAGTGGTCGATGATCTTGATGTTTTATATATGACCAGGGTGCAAAAAGAACGCTTTGATGAAACAGAATACCAGCATATGAAGTCAGCTTTTTTATTAAATGCCAGCATGCTAGGTAATGTTAGAGACAACCTGAAAGTCCTACACCCCTTGCCACGCATTGATGAAATCAATATAGATGTCGATGAGACGCCCTATGCGTATTATTTTCAGCAAGCACAAAATGGGGTGTATGCACGCCAAGCATTACTTGCTTTATTATTAAGCAATCATTTTCAAGCAAACGCTTAAGGTTTTATGATGCAAAAGAAATTACAAGTAGAAGCAATTGAACACGGTTCGGTGATTGACCATATTCCAGCACAGCAAGGTGTAAAAATATTAAAGTTTTTTAAATTTACACAGACCAATGAAAAAATAACCATCGGTTTAAACCTTGCAACACATAATGGTCAGGGTAAAGATTTAATTAAAATCGAAAATACATTCTTTAATGATCAACAAGCGAATCAATTAGCTTTATTTGCACCTAATGCAACCATTAATCAAATTAAAGATTTTAAAGTGGTTAATAAATTTCAGGTGCAATTACCAAGCTCATTTATTGGTGTACTTGCCTGCCCTAATAGCAATTGTATTAGCCATAATGAACCGGTTCAAACACGCTTTTATGTTAAACAAAAAAGCACCTTAAAACTAAAGTGTCACTACTGTGAGAAGTCCTTTGAACGTAGTACTTTTGACGAATTAGACTAACTTAAAAGATTGCTCTAATTTTCGACAAATATCAGAGAATAAGATTGAAATAGAGTGTGTTACGTTTATACTGAACTTATACTTCATCATTAAAAGTGAGCATGCATATGCAATACAATACCTCTGTTTTATGTGATATCTACGCTGATACCATTGACGTCGCAGAACCACTATTAACTAATTTTGGTGGGCGTAACTCCTTTGCGGGGGAAGTGGTAACCATTAAATGCTTTGAGTCTGTTGGTTTAATATATAAAGCATTAGAAGAAAATGGTGCAGGTAAAGTATTACTGATTGATGGTGGCGGTTCTTTACGTCGTGCCCTAATTAATGCACATATTGCCGATTTAGCCGTGGAAAATGGTTGGGAAGGTATTGTAGTTAACGGTTGTGTACGTGAAGTAGACACACTAGAAGAATTAGATATTGGTATTCAAGCGATTACTGCAATGCCAGTCGGTGCAGATGATAACGAAGTGGGTGAAATTAACTCTCCGGTGAATTTTGCTGGGGTGACTTTTTTACCTGAAGACTTTTTATATGCCGATAGTACAGGTATCGTTATTTCTCCCGAGCCTTTAGTTTTAGAAACTGAAGATGCCGATGAAGAAGATGTGTTCTAGCGTTTTTAGTTAGTGGTATTGGCTCATAGAATCACTCCAAACAATGAGCATAGCCTTTACATTAATTAACCTTTGCATCTATTACCCTTTGCATTAAGTAGCAAGTAGCAATTAGCAATGTAATAGACACAAAAAAGCCCAATTTAATTGGGCTTTTTTAATGCTTCTTTTTAACGTTTAACTTGTGATCAGTTATTTAATCAAACAATTATTCGTTTTTAAATAGAGTCCAAAAAATCGATTATCGATTATTCAACATTCTCTTCAGCTTGTTCGATCTTACCCACTAAAGCGCTTAAACGATCTTGCCATTGTTGATGCTCAGCATTCAAACGTTCGTTGTCAGATTGTAGTTGTTCAGTTTTGTTTGCTAGATTAACTTTATCTTCTTTAAGTTCTTCAATTTCCATTTGCAGTAGTGCAATTGTCTCTACAGCTTGGTTGATTTTGTTTTCTAATTTTTCTAATAGCTCAAATGTCATTTGGAGTCCCTTAATACAAAGTAGTTGTTAACTGGAATGCAACGAGAATAAGCATTCCAAGACGCTTATTCAACCTTTGTTTTGATTTTTATGGAAAAAACCGCCAATTCCTCTTTAAAGTTGAAGTATGTTAGTCTAATCTGCAATTTTTTTAATTTTTTAGGTAACAAAATGTCAAAACAATTACAAATGGGTAAATACCAACATTATAAAGGCAGCTTTTATCAAGTTGAAGGAATAGCCTTTCACAGTGAAACTGAAGAAGAAATGGTCATTTACCGACCTTTATATGGACAAGGCGATTTATGGGTAAGACCCTTGGCAATGTTTGTAGAAAATGTCGAAATAGAGGGGAAAAGCCAACCACGCTTTGCGTATGTTGACTCAAAATAATTAGTATTTAAGCAATTTAGGGTTTAAGCAATTTAGAGTTTAAGCAACTTAAGGTTGAATTTTCCAAGCCCGTTATTTATAACGGGTAAGCGAGCTATTCACAAACACTGTTCCATGGATAACGACGGCATATCACAAGATGGTCTACCGACAATTTTAGCCGGTACACCTGCGACGGTAGTATGAGCCGGCACTGCTTCTAAAACGACACTACCTGCACCTATTTTTGCTCCGATACCGATTTCGATATTACCCAATACTTTTGCACCCGCGCCAATCATAACACCCTGGCGAATTTTAGGATGACGATCACCGCTCTCCTTACCTGTGCCTCCTAAGGTAACACCTTGTAAGATTGAAACGTTATCTTCAATAACCGCGGTTTCACCCACCACCACGCCTGTAGCATGGTCAAACATGATACCTTTGCCAATAGTCGCTGCAGGATGTACATCTACACCAAAGATAACTGAACTGCGATTTTGCAAATACAATGCCAATGCAATGCGATTTTGTTGCCACAGCCAATGTGCTACACGATGGATTTGAATCGCATGAAAGCCCTTTAGATATAATAACGGAATAGAATAGTCTTCCACGGCAGGGTCACGATCTTGTACAGCAAGAATATCGGCCATCGCACTTTCTAAAATACTTGGATCATGCTCAAAGGCTTCATCAATCACTTCTCGTACCAATATACCCGGCATAGTACGGCTATCTAAGCGATTAGCTAATTGGTAACTTAATGCTGATGATAAGTTTTTATGGTTTAAAATGGTAGAGTGAAAAAAGCTAGCCAAAATAGGCTCACTAGACGAACTCGCCCATGCTTCTTCCCTAATTTTTTTCCATAGATCTTTAATTTTTTCTTCCATTTTTCACCCTTAAACTATCAAATCAATGTTATACGGTTCTATATCTATCTTATATCTGTACTAGACCGGTGCGTCGATGTTTA
Organism: Vibrio sp. 1-Bac 57; assembly: GCF_037546855.1. NCBI lineage: Bacteria > Pseudomonadati > Pseudomonadota > Gammaproteobacteria > Vibrionales > Vibrionaceae > Vibrio > Vibrio sp. 1-Bac 57. The sequence goes on from NZ_JALAAC010000010.1 coordinate 14,323, forward strand.
CTGCTTCATTTCGTTTCTCTATCGGTACCACAGAAATTGGGTCAAGATGAATCAATATATCTGCACCGGGAAAAGCGGCTTGTAAGCCAAACTCAAGCTTGTCTGCTTTGTTATGCGCATCATATAAGCTTTGTCCATCATCTAACTCTAGATGTAATTGTATAAATTTAATGTAACCGGAAGAGCGTGTTCTTAAATCATGCACACCACGCACGCCGTCTACTTTATAAGCCAATCTAAGGATCAGCTCATTATCTTCTTGAGGGAGTTGTTTATCCATCAAAGCATCAATTGATTGTGTGCCAATTTCCCATGCGCCGTGTAAAATATAAAGGCTCACTGCAATGGCAAACACACCATCGGCCCAACCCCAACCATAGCCGGCTAAAACAATCGCTAATAACACCGCACCATTCAGGACAATATCAGTTCGGTAATGTAAAGAATCGGCTTTTATCGCCATGCTGTTGGTTTTTTTCACCACATAACTTTGAAAGAAAACTAATGCAAGCGTCACAACTAAGGAGAAGATCATCACCGAGATCCCTAAATTAGTAGCAACAATTTGATGATTGTTAATCATCGCTGAAATACCATTAATCATCAGAAAAACAGAAGACCCAGAAATAAACGCGGCTTGCACTAATCCGGCTAAGCTTTCTGCTTTGCCATGACCAAAACGGTGCTCTTTATCGGCAGGCTGTAGGGCAACCTTAATTGCAAAAAGGTTAATAATAGACGTGGTTACATCCATTAATGAGTCGGTCAACGCTGCAAGAATACTTGATGATCCGGTCACCATCCAAGCAACAAGCTTCACAATAATCAATAAAGAGGCGGCAACAATAGCTGCATGCCCCGCTCGTTTTACTAAGTATGCATATTCTTCAGGTTGTTGTGTTTTTTTCACAAGATTACAGCTCTAAAAAGTGTTGGTTGGCTATTATACCCGTTAAGATTTAATAAACAAAACGCAGTGACAACACAATGAAAAGGCAGTACACATAACTCAATTTAAACGATTAACTTGAGGGCTTGCGCTTTTAACTTCAGATATTGCGCTTTTAACTTCAAGTCTTGCACTTAATTCGAACCGGTAAAAAATCATGGTTAAGCAGGCACATTAACAAATAGAAAATATTGTAGTTTATTAAACTCCCCCTATTTATCAGTGCAATTATGTTGACCTACTTCAATAGATTATCATTTATTCAATCATTTACGTGCAAGATATAAAATAGAGACCTACAATATACCTCTTTATAGGGTATAGTGTAGTCAATCTATTGAATTCATTGATTTACTTAAATATGCAGAGCCAAGTTTAAGATTCATTTTTACAAAAATCTTAATAAATAAAACGCTAAACATAGCTTACTTTTCCCTGAAATAACAATAATGCCACTTCAAGCAGACTCGCTACTTGATATTGCTATTCACACGATTTACATAGGCTATACAATGAAAAATTTATTATTAATCGATGATGATAAAGAGTTAGTTTCCTTACTCGATAAAAACTTAACTTCCGAAGGTTTCATTGTTGAAACAGCCTACGATGGCGAGGAAGGCTTAAACAAATTCTTAATAAAAGATTACGATTTGATCATATTAGATGGGGTAATGCCACGTATGTCTGGCTTTGAGATGCTAAAACTAATAAGACAAAAAACGGATACCCCAGTATTAATGCTGACAGCAGAAAATGATCAAACCGAACATGTGATCAGCTTAGGAATGGGAGCAGATGATTATTTAACCAAACCTTTTAGTGAGCGTGATTTATCCGGTCGAATTAAAGTGATGTTACGACGAATTCAATACAAAAAAGGCAATGCAGATAATAAAATATCACATTTAGATATTGAATTATTTCCTAGTCAACAACAAGCATTGTGCCAAGAACGTACCATTGAGCTTACTAATACTGAATTATTGTTATTAGAAAAATTCTTAACCAATCCCGGTCAGTTATTGGAAAAATCAGCATTAAGTGAACAGGTTTTAGGTAAAAAATTACAAAAGTTTGACCGCAGTATTGATATGCATTTAAGTAACTTACGTCGTAAATTACCTACTCGTTTAGATGGTCAAATTAGGGTAAAAAACTTTCGTGGCAGAGGTTATATGTGGTTAGATAATGACGCACCTTCAGTGAATGAACATTAACATAATCACCCCATGCAATACTCTGTAACAAAGTCGCCATTACATTATATTGTAACAGCGCTAAGCCAGTGAGGGCAAAATTGCCCTTGTTGCGACATAGCAGTTATGAATCAACAAAAATCTTTTATTAATCCTATCTAATTATTCTCAGTAAAGTGGTACACTTTTATTTGAATTCAAGTTTAGATAAATAGCGCTCTTATTGCATTTATCATTGCTCATAAAATTCCATTACGTTAAAAAGTGATCACCAATAGACGTTAAAAGTAGTCAGCGTCAAGTAGAAGGTCTTTAAACATGACTCCCTATCTTTTATGGCGTTTTGTGAAGGCTTCTCAAAATCCTAGACTATTTTTTCAAATAAATTGATCAGTTATTTATTGGCGTTAATATCAATAACAGTAGAGTAAAAAAATGATTGAAGTTGCATTGTACGAACCAGAGATCCCACCTAATACTGGTAATATTATTCGCCTATGTGCCAATACAGGCTGTGTATTGCATTTAATTGAACCGCTCGGTTTTGACTTAGATGAAAAAAAAGTAAGACGTGCAGGGTTAGATTATCACGAGATGACCAATGTACATTTGCATAAAGATTTTGATAGTTTCTTAAAAGTAATAGAAGGTAAACGTTTACTGGCTTGTACAACCAAAACAACTACCTACCATCATAATGCAAATTTTCAAGATGGTGATGTTTTGTTATTTGGCCCAGAAACACGAGGATTGCCAGCGTCGATATTAGATGCTTTACCCTTACAGCAAAAATTACGTATTCCAATGAAAGCAGATAGCCGTTCTATGAACCTATCTAATGCGGTGTCTGTTTTTGTTTATGAAGCGTGGCGCCAACTGGATTTTCCGGGCGCAGTATAATAGTAAGTTAGCACTTAATACTTGAGTCTAAATAATGTTGTAATAGTCATGTAATAATAGTGTAATAATAGTGTAATAATCAAAAGGTGATGACTTACCTTTTGATTATCGCCTCTTAAACCCTGTTAAATGTCATTTAAATTAGTGCTGCTATTATTCTGGTCATTTTGGTTGTAACAATTGTACTAATAACTGCACAGTTCTCTGCCCTCTAAATTCATTAACATCTAAGCTATAAACACAAAAAACCTCTTTTACTGACAAATCAGGCCAAGCTTCAGGGTCAATGTTAAAGGCAATGGCGTCAATTAATTTATCCCCCTGCTGTAACACCATTTTTAAATGTTTTTGCCCTACAATTCGCTGTTGTTTTAATGCAAATACACCATCAAAAATAGGCGCGGGGAACCCTTGTCCCCACGGTCCTGCATCACGCAACTCTTGAGCAATACTCAAATCAAACTGCTCAGAGGATAATTGTCCATCGGATAAAATGACGTTATTTAATAAATCCTCATCGACTTGCGCTTTTAAAATGGCATTTAACGTATCATTAAACAGATCAAAATCTTTTTCTAACAAACTCAAGCCGGCAGCCATAGCATGACCACCAAACTTTAAAATAATGCCGGGCAGAGTTTTATCAACTAAGTCCAGCATATCGCGAATATGTACGCCAGGAATAGAGCGAGCAGAACCTTTGATCTCACCGCCATTTGCACGGGCAAAAGCAAAGGTAGGACGGTAATATTTTTCTTTGATGCGAGAAGCCACCAGACCAATAACACCTTGATGCCAGTCAGCCTCAAACAAACATAATGCCAAGGGTAAGTTATTTTGATCAATGGATAATTTTTGCAAGCTCAGCATCGCTTCCTGCTGCATGCTTTGTTCTATCTCTCTGCGTGAGAGATTTAGTGCATCTAATTCAGAGGCCAACGTATTCGCACGTAAATAATCATCACATAACAGCAATTCAACGCCATGGCTCATTTCATCCAAACGTCCCGCCGCGTTAAGTCTAGGCCCTAATGAAAAACCTAAATCCGTAGCAACTAATTGTTGTTGATTGCGTTTTGCCACTTGAATAAGCGCACTAATACCCGGTCGGCAGAACCCAGCACGAATACGTGCTAATCCTTGATGCACTAAAGTTCGATTATTTGCATCTAATTTAACCACATCAGCAACGGTGCCTAACGCAACAATATCTAGAAAGTTAGCTAAATTAGGCGCAGCAAAATCGGTGAAACAGCCCTTTTCCTGCATCAAAGAACGCAACGCCAACATGACATAAAAAGCAACTCCCACACCTGCTAAGTTTTTACTGGGGAACTGACAACCGATTTGATTAGGATTAACAATAGCATCGGCAACCGGTGTTTCTTCTCCAGGAAGATGATGGTCAGTCACTAATACTTCAATACCTAAATCTTTAGCATGAGCCACACCACTAATACTCGAAATGCCGTTATCCACTGTCATCAACAATTGAGCACCTTGCTGCGCAGCTAAGTCTACAATTTCAGGGCTTAAACCATAGCCATAATCGAAACGGTTAGGAATTAAATAATCAACATGTTGAAACCCTAAAGCACGAAGCGATAAAACGCTCAAGGCGGTGCTAGTTGCACCATCGGCATCAAAATCGCCCACAATAATTATTTTTTTACTATCTAAATAAGCTTGATATAACAACTCACAAGCAGTCGCCATACCTTTCAATTGATTAGCATGAATGAGTGTTTTGGTGCTGTTATCTAACTCGCTGTCGGCAGTAATGCCACGGTTAGCATAAAGCTTAGTTAATAATGGAGAGCAAGATAATGATAGCAGGCTAGTATCATGCTGAAGGCGTTGTTGAACTTGTGTTTTTGGTGTTTCTGAAGACATAAAAAAACTGCACGATATTGGATTATCAATGCAGTTTATTATGAAATAGACAATAGCAGAAGTATTAGTCTAAATTTTTTCTTGTATTGCTTGAAGTAAACGGTCTGCAGGTAAGTAACCTGGCATCGCAGTACCATCTTCTAAAAACAAAGTAGGTGTACCAGTAATGCCTAGTGAAACACCTAAATTGTATTGATCAATTACAGTATTGTCGCAAGATAATGATTTAATTGAGCGATTACTTTTTTCATCGTCCATTGCTGACTTAGGGTCATCAGCACACCAGATTGAAACCATCTTACGGTAAGCATTAGATCTTTCTCCTCCACGAGGAAAAGCTAAGTAACGGATAGTGATACCTAATTTATTATAATCGGCAATCTCTGCGTGCAATTTTTGGCAATATGGACAACTTGTATCGGTAAATGCCGTAACAACATATTTTTCGTTAGCCGCTTTATAGACAATCATGTCTTTTTCGAAGCTTTTAATCTTTGCAAATTGCTCAGCTGAATTTTCGCGGCGAATGTCAGATACTTTGGTAGCAGTAATATTTTTCATTCCATTATTAGTATCGTAAATACTACCGCTGATTAAAAACTGTCCGTCTTCACTTAAATAATAGATCGCCCCTTCACTCACTACCTCATAAAGCCCCTTAATAGGCGACTCAGTAATCGATTGTGCATCGACTTGTAATGATTCTAGCTTTTTAGTTAATAAATCATGGACTTGATTTGAAACGGCAGCAAAGCTACTGGCACTTAACAACATGCTCACTACGAATGTGATTACACTTTTTTTAGCCTTTAATATGGACATTATAAATTCCCGAAAATAAAATTATAGTACTCGATTATGCCTATCTTAAAACATAAAGTGAATGTTAATTACAGCCATTCTTATTATGTATATTAAGTTATGAGACTAAGCGCGAGGGTGATGTTCACTATGTAAACTTTTTAGTCTATCTTTTGCTATATGAGTATAAATTTGAGTAGTTGATAGATCACTATGCCCCAATAGCATCTGTACGACCCGTAAGTCAGCTCCATAGTTCAATAAATGTGTTGCGAATGCATGGCGTAAAACATGTGGCGACAACGCCTCTTTATCAATTCCCGCTAGCTGTGCATAATATTTAATGCGATGCCAAAAGGTTTGTCTAACCATTTGCGTTCCACGACGGCTAGGAAACAAGACATCGCTACTTTGGCCTGATAATAAAGTCGGTCGCATCTCTTCAATATAACGTTCTAGCCAATAAACAGACTCCTCTCCTAATGGCACTAAGCGTGTTTTATTACCTTTACCAGTGACTCTTATCACTCCCTGTTGTAAGTTAATTTCTTCCATGGTCAAGCCCACTAATTCAGTAACACGCAACCCCGTTGCATATAAAACTTCTAACATGGCTTTATCACGAAATTGCACAGGGTCGTTCAGCTCTGGGGCGGAAAGTAATGCATCAACTTCAGATTCAGATAATGATTTAGGCAGGGGTTTGACAATTTTAGGACTTTCTAGTTTTGCACTTGGGTCATCTTCGCGCATTTTTTCACGGCATAAATATTGATAATAACGCCTAACCGCACTCATTAATCGTGCCGTAGAGGTATTCTTATAATCAATTTCACCCTGTAAACGTGCATCAAAATAATCACTCAAATCAATAGCGCTGGCCTCACTTAAGGTGATTTCTTGTTTTTGTAAATATCCCTCCACCAAACTTAAATCATGGCGGTAAGAGTCTAGCGTATTTTTTGATAGACCACGCTCTAACCAAAGTGAATCTAAAAATTGTTCGATGCTTAATACTTCCATTCCAACGGCCTTAACGGTAAATTAGCGCCTCTTATATTTTTATTCAAAGGTCACTTATGAAAATCGGTTTATTTTATGGTTCTAGTACTTGTTATACAGAAATTGCTGCAGAAAAGATTCAAGCAGAGCTAGGTGAATCATTAGTAGACATATTTAACATAAAAGATGACGGTTTAAGCAAGATAAATGATTATGACATTGTTATTTTAGGCATTTCTACTTGGGATTATGGTGAACTTCAAGAGGATTGGGGTAAGTTATGGGATCAAATCGACGGCCTTAATGTTAATGGCAAAATAGTTGCGCTATTCGGATTGGGTGACCAAAATGGTTACAGTGAGTGGTTTATTGATGCAGTTGGTATGTTGCACGACAAATTATTACCCCAACATCCTAAATTCATCGGTTATTGGCCCATTGAAGGATATGACTTTGAGGCATCAAAAGCATTAACCGAAGATAAACAATATTTTGTCGGATTAGCGATTGATGAAGATACTCAATATGAACTAAGTGACCAACGTATCAGTGATTGGTGCTTACAAATACTAGAAGAGATGCAAGATCTACTATAGCCAACTTCTAAATATAACTTGAAATATAATTCCGAAGCTATGCCCTAAAATATAGGCATTGGAATATAGGCTCTGAACATCAATCTATAAGCAAGTATAGAAGTTATTAAAGCCAACATTTTTTTATAACTTCTATTATGCATTTCGAGTTTTACACCTATATTTCTTACACCTTTCCTCTATCATGTAAGTTAAATACGCAATTAATTATCAAAAATACGGCTATAAGTAAGTTATTAGCGGGGTATTAATGGAAATACCTCATTTTTTTGTAATTTAATTTCAGCATGAGAACTCTTCTGATCCAGATCAAGCGATTTTTTACTCACTTTGGTTAAGCTAAGCTATATTAAATTATCGATGCATAATTAACCCATTCCATAACCGCTGACAAAATGATATCAGCGCTTATTTAGCACTAAATTAACGAATTTTAAATTTAACCAGAGTAAGGGAGTACCTCCTCAATGCCAACTGATAAACAAACTAAAAGCTATAGCGAGCTGCATAAACCCGCAAGCGAGTTTGCAACACGGTCTGATTATTTGGATCACGAATTACAGATAATGAAACCTCGCCGTTACGGGTTAAATCTACCCGGCCGAGATTTCCGCTTCGAATGGGAAGATTTAGTACCCGCTGTAGCAGGTACCATCGGCATCATCGCAATGTACTCTGCGGTAATGATGTCTTGGGCTGATGGTTTAACAGAGCAATGGGCGCACATCACTTTAGGTAAAGATTTTGCTATCGAAGTGGCGCGAGTTGAAATGCTTATCCCCGCCTTTTTATTTTGTATTGTTGCTTCGGGCTTTGTTAACCCTAAAGCCAACCTAGCGGGTAACCATGGTCCAATGATCCCGTTAATCGGTGCAATTGCATTAGCGGGTGCTCACCCACTTGCTTTAGCTATCTTACTCGGTGTATTTGGTTTATTGCTCAGCTACTTTAAAGGTGGATCTAAACTGGTTAATTTAACCGGAGAAGGCGTAGCAGGTGGGTTACTGGTGTTCCTTGGGTTTACTGGTGCATTCAGTCAAATAGGTCAAGTTCAAGACTGGGCTAAAGGGTTACAATCTGCAGATGTTGCAGCAGGTAGTATGGGATATGTTGGCTTAGTTGTATTAGCAACAAATATCATTCTTTATGCTTTCCTTGCAAAAATTAACAAACGTTGGTTAGCTATTCCAGCTTGTGCAATTACAGGGTTATTGATCGCGCTAGCACTCGGGGCAGGCTTTAACCTAACCTTCGAAACAGAAATGGGACTACCTAATTTAAACCCTGTTTACTGGTGGGGAAGCACTACTGAAGGTTGGATGTTAGGTTTACCAAACCTTGAACACTTCATTGCCTCATTACCTTTTGCAATTTTAGCCGTAGCGATGTGGTCACCGGACTTCTTAGGACACCGTATTTTTCAAGAATTAAACTACCCAAAAAAGACTGAAAATGTATTAATGGATGTGGACGATACGATGACCATGTGTTCAGTCCGTCAAATGGTTGGTACTGCAGTGGGTGGTGGTAACATCACCTCTTCATGGGGAACTTATATGATCCCTGCGGCGATTGCTAAACGCCCTATTCCAGCAGGTTCAATTATATTAGGCAGCTTAGTAATGTTAATTGCATTTCTAGGCTTCCCAATGGACATCGCAGTATGGCCACCAGTAATGCGTATTGCTTTATTAGTTGGTGTATTCTTGCCTTTACTAGAAGCAGGTATGCAAATGATTAAAAATACGAAGGATTCACAAGCTGCTGGTATTTGTATTTTTACTGCTGCAGTGTTTAATCCTGTACTTGCTTGGGCATTAACCATGTTATTAGATAACAACGGTTTAATTGGAGATAAGGAACGCGCTAAACGTCTGTCATTTTTAGATAAGATTATTATACCGGGTTCAGTATTAGTGGTTTGTTTTATCGCTATGTTAGCAGTAGGTATGTTCGAGAAACAATACGGTCTACCGTCTTTATTATAAGTAACATTAGACGCTGATAGGATTAGTATTTATTAAACATAATAACTTTATTAAACCTACTAGCTTTGTTAAAAGATGAAACAAAAAGGGCGCTATTGATAGCGCCCTTTTTTATGTCTAAAATTTATATAACCAACCTAGATTTGCATGACCAACCTAGATTTATATAACCAATCTAGACTCACATAAAAATACAACTTCAGCTTTAAGGTTATTTATAAGCCTTTAATATCGATAATAAGATCGTTAGATATCTCTTGTAATGAGGCAATCAACAGGTTCTGGTCAAAGGCATCGGACACCGCTATTTCAAAGTGGCTCGTAAACACTGTTCCGCCAATATCAGGTACACCAATTCGGTTGCACTCCATATTTTCAACCTTAACGCTATTCTCACTTAACACTTGTGAAATATCATTCACTAAACCAGCACGATCTCTAGCATCAATTGATAAATTTAAATGATTAGGCTTTTCTTTCGGTAAGCGCTTCAGTTCAACCCAATCGATATGAAGAGGTAAGGTTTTAAAACCATTTAAAAGTGTTTCAACTTTTTCTGGCTCTAATTCAATCTTAATTAATCCAGCCATATATCCTTCTATATGGTTAATTTTGCTGGTTAACCATTTACCGTTTAATGCATGTGTTTTTTCTGCAAGGCATTTAACTAAATCAGGTTGGTAAATACCAGTGATCGTAATTAATATTTGTACGTTCATAAACTAACTCCTTCTAAAGAGATATAAATTAGTGAAATTCTATTAAAAATAATTATACCTTAACTGACTTATCCTTTGGCTAAAAACCATACAAAAATATGGGTTATATACTATTTTTTGTATTTATTAGAGGCATCTAAAAAAGATAACAAAAATATATTTAAGATTCATTTGACTAAGTTATAATCGAACGTTAATAAAAATAAATAGTTGAGTTAAGTTTCAATAAATATTCAGCAGTTTATTTATGTAATATTTGTTTAGTAAGCTATTAATTTTATTAAGATAACATTTTCTTATGGCAAGAGTGTTCGAGAGGAAATTGAAATTAAATTACCTTTTTAAGGTTAAATTTAAACAATTTAGTGAATAATAGTGATATTTATATCACTTTAATCGGTACATTATTCAAGCAAAAAAGGCTTTTTAAAATAAACGTGTAATTTTATTACGAGATCGCTGTGCAACTTGATATGAATCAATTTTTGTACAAAAGCATTTGTTAAACTAAGCACTAATCCATCACGGGGTAACTTCTAAGATGCAAATAGACAATAGCGTTAACGAGTATTTAGCTTACCAAATACCAAGCCAAAGCAATCGTATTGCTAACAGTAAAATAAGCAAAACTATTTTGCCTGTGTCTCTTCTTTCAAACAATACAAGCATACTTATTGCACTCCGTATTATTTTCTATTTTGTTATTGCCCCACCTGCGCTTATCGCATTTTTAACACAACTAAGTGCGCATGCATTAAGTGCGGTACATAGGATGTACCAAACATATTCACAAACAACTAATTTATATACATTTTTTAATCACTAACGGTAAAGGTAAATCTTTATGACTAAATTAAACGAAGCATTTGCATCAGCATGGGAAGGTTTTGCTGGCGACACTTGGAAAACAGAAGTTAATGTTCGTGACTTCATCCAAAAAAACTACACCCCTTTTGATGGAGATGAAAGTTTCCTAGCTGACGCAACTAAAGCGACTGACGAGCTATGGGAAAATGTAATGGTGGGTATCAAGCAGGAAAACGCAACGCATGCACCTGTTGATTTTGATACCGATGTGGTTTCGACTATTACTGCACATGATGCAGGTTACATCAACAAAGACTTAGAAACGATTGTTGGTCTACAAACAGAAAAACCATTAAAACGTGCGCTTATCCCTAACGGTGGTATTCGTATGATCGATGGTTCTTGTAAAGTTTACGGTAAAGAATTAGATCCAACTATCCGTAAAACTTACTCTGAATACCGTAAAACACATAACCAAGGTGTATTCGACGTTTACACTGGCGACATTCTTAAATGTCGTAAATCAGGTGTATTAACAGGTTTACCAGATGCTTACGGTCGTGGTCGTATTATTGGTGATTACCGCCGTGTTGCTTTATACGGTATCGATTACCTAATGACTGAAAAAGCAGCTCAGCATAAAAGTTTAGAAGCTGAATTAATCGCAGGTACTTCATTAGAAGATACAATGAAATTGCGTGAAGAGATTTTTGAGCAATATCGTGCGCTTGACCAAATGAAAGTGATGGCAGCGAAATACGGTTATGATATTTCAGGACCAGCATCAAACGCTAAAGAAGCAATCCAATGGACTTACTTTGGTTACTTAGCTGCAATTAAATCACAAAATGGCGCTGCAATGTCATTTGGCCGTACCGCTTCTTTCTTAGATATCTACATTGAAAAAGATCTAAAAGCAGGTCTAATCACTGAAACTGAAGCACAGGAACTAATCGACCACTTAGTAATGAAACTACGTATGGTTCGTTTCCTACGTACACCTGAATATGATGACCTATTCTCTGGTGACCCTATCTGGGCTACAGAGTCTATCGGTGGTATGGGTGTTGATGGACGTACGCTAGTAACCAAAAACAGCTTCCGTTTCTTACACACACAATACACTATGGGCCCTTCTCCAGAGCCAAACATTACTGTTTTATGGTCTGAAGCTTTACCAATTAACTTCAAAAAATACTGTGCAAAAGTATCTATCGATACTTCATCTATCCAGTACGAAAATGATGACTTAATGCGTACTGACTTCGATAACGATGATTATGCTATCGCTTGTTGTGTATCGCCAATGATTGTCGGTAAACAGATGCAATTCTTTGGTGCACGCGCCAACTTAGCAAAAACATTATTGTACTCCATCAATGGTGGTGTTGATGAAAAATCAAAAATGCAAGTAGGCCCTAAAACTTTACCAGCAATTACTAGTGAAGTATTAGATTACGAAGAAGTTTACGCAAACCTTGATCACTTCATGGATTGGTTAGCAGAACAATACGTCACAGCACTTAATTGTATTCATTACATGCATGACAAATACAGCTATGAAGCTTCATTAATGGCACTTCATGACCGTGATGTTGAACGTACAATGGCCTGTGGTATTGCTGGTCTTTCAATTGCAGCGGATTCATTAGCAGCAATTAAATACGCAAAAGTTCGTCCTATTCGTGATGAAGATGGTATTGCGACTGACTTTGAAATTGAAGGTGATTACCCTAAATTTGGTAATAATGATCCACGTGTTGATGATATTGCTTGTGAACTAGTTGAAACGTTCATGAAAAAAATAAAATCACGCCCTATGTACCGTAATGCACGTGCTACACAGTCAATTCTTACTATTACATCTAACGTTGTATACGGTAAGAAAACAGGTAACACACCAGACGGTCGTCGTGCAGGTATGCCATTTGCACCAGGTGCAAACCCAATGCATGGACGTGATGAAAAAGGTGCAGTAGCATCATTAACATCAGTATCTAAACTACCGTTTGCTTACGCACAGGATGGTATTTCTTACACATTCTCAATCGTACCAAATGCACTAGGCAAAACAGATGATTCTCAAAAATCTAACTTGGCTGGTCTAATGGATGGTTACTTCAAGCACACGCCAGATATTGAAGGTGGTCAACACTTAAACGTTAATGTAATGAACCGTGAGACATTATTAGATGCAATGGACCACCCTGAGAAATACCCTCAGTTAACAATCCGAGTCTCTGGTTATGCAGTACGTTTTAACTCATTAACTAAAGAACAACAAAGTGATGTTATTACACGTACTTTTACAGCAACACTATAAAAAATAGACGATAACAGGTTCACTTTTATATTAGCCTGCTATAATAAAAAAGGTTTCATTCTTCGGGATGAAACCTTTATTTTTATCACAACAAAAGTAATTATTTTTATCAGTTGTTATGGCACTGTATCCATTGTTATAACGCAGTCATGTTCAATTAATAGTTGATACAAATAATTAGTTTTTATGAGGTTATAAGATGTCAGTTACTGGACGAGTACACTCAGTAGAAACCTGTGGCACCGTTGATGGGCCAGGGATCCGCTTTATTATCTTCTTACAAGGCTGTTTAATGCGCTGTCAGTATTGCCATAACCGCGATACTTGGGATACTGAAGGCGGTAAAGAAATGACCGTTGATGAATTAATGAAAGAGATGCTGCAATACCGCCATTATATGGACGCGTCCGGCGGTGGTATTACTATTTCAGGTGGCGAAGCAATGCTACAACCTGAATTTGTGCTGGCGATGTTTGAAGCCTGCCGTGCAGAAGGTATTCATACTTGTTTAGATACCAATGGTTTTGTACGAAAAATTGACCAAACAACAAAAAATATTCTTAAACATACTGACCTAGTCTTATTAGATATTAAGCAGATGGACAATAAAAAGCATATCGACTTAACCCATGTTAGTAATAAATATACCCTAGAGTTTGCAAAGTATTTAGCAGAGCATGATCAAGCGATCTATCTACGCTATGTTGTTGTTCCAGGTATCACCGATAGCCTTAAAGATGCCCATTCATTAGGTCAATTTATTCAACCAATGAAAAATATTGAAAAGATTGAAATGCTACCCTATCACGAGCTTGGAAAGCATAAGTGGACAGCAATGGGAGAAATATATCCTCTTGATGGCGTTCACCCACCATCAAGAGATACTATGCTTGCTGTGCAAAAGGTACTTCTTGAATACCATGACAATGTTATTTTTTAATACCTTTGATCAGTGAAACCTTCTCAATAAGCATTTAGCTAAGTATACTTTACTTAGTTTAATGTCCTCAATTCTTAATAAAGACAGTTTTTACTGTCTTTATTTTTACTTCTTACTAAATAGCAGCTTCTATGACTCCTTTTATTTGCCCGCTTTGCCAAGCTTCATTTAATCAAATCAATAACACCCAAGTGTGTGAAAATAATCATCATTTTGATATTGCTAAGGAAGGATATTTAAATTTATTACCGGTGCAATCAAAAAGCTCTAAAAACCCCGGCGATAATCAAGAGATGATGACTGCTAGGCGTGCATTTTTAAATACCAGCGGCTACTTACCACTCGCAGAAAAAGTAGCACAAATAAGTAAACAATATTTAGCTGATACCGAACAAGCACAGATCCTAGACTTAGGCTGTGGAGAGGGTTATTACACCGATATTATCAATCAACAATTGCCACAACATCGTATCTGCGGCATTGATATTTCTAAAGTGGCCGTTCGTTATGCCGCTAAACGCTATAAAAAAATTGATTTTTGTGTCGCCAGCGCCTATCAAGTTCCATTAAATGCACAAAGTATTGACCTAATGATACGTATCTATGCACCATCAAAAGCGGAAGAGTTGTTACGTCTAATTAAGAAAAACTGTTATTTAATTACAGTAACACCTGCGCCACGTCACTTATTTCAATTAAGAGAGTGCATTTACGAACAAGTAAATGACCATGCGCAGGAGAATGAAGCAGTCGAAGGTTTCAGTAAAGTAGAGCAAGTAACTCTCAGTTATGAACTAGATATTGATTCACCTCAGCAGTTAAAAGACCTCATTAACATGACCCCTTTTGCTTGGAAGTTTACACCAGAAAAGCTAACTAAATTACTTAGCCAGCCACACTGGAAAATTGAATGTGATTTTAATATTGAAGTATTTCAAAAAAACTAACTTATATTAGTTCATTGTTATATAAAAAGTTATCCCCTCCTTTTTTGAAACCTTTATTCAACAACTTAGCAAGGTCGATAAAGCGCAACTGATCGACCATGGCTCGTTGCCCATTGTTTTTCCCATGTAAGGCCTCACTTACCTCAAGATACCAATTAAATAGGGCAGGTGAGAGTGTTTGTTGCGAACGTTTTCCTAACCATAATAAACAATGAGTAGGTAATCCGATTAAAAATAAAATAAATGTAGCGGTACTTGGCCAAGAAAAATAAGTTGGAAAAAACATGTACAAGGAAGCAACAAGCACAATAAAAATTGGGAATACTTTAATTAATAATTGTGTATAACAGACCATTTTACTTTCAATAAATAAAGAATACAGACAGTTTTGTTTTGGCCATATTTTTAAATAATGGTCGCCTTTTTTTAATAGCTCAAAAAAATTAAACAAATAAATTCTCCTTTAAAATTGATAACTCAATCACAACAATACAAATCATGCCTAATTTATGGAAATGTTCCAACTAAAATTGATTTCGAATAATTTTTATCAATTTGATATTTGTAATTTTATTACATAAAGGTAAAATTGATAATATAGCTTAATATGGACAATGTTGCCAAACGCTACGTTCTTATTCAGTTATATCTCACTATTATACCCTAGCTTAATATCAAAAATTAGAATTGATATTTATATACTTATTATTTACTGACTGGAATTTTTTCATGAGCAATAAATTAGTCCTTGTACTTAACTGTGGTAGTTCTTCGCTTAAATTCGCTGTAATCAATGCAAACAATGGAGATGAAATAATCAGTGGTTTAGCTGAATGTTTTAATCTTCCCGATGCTCGTATTAAATGGAAGTTTGACGGTAAGAAAGAGTCAACTAACTTGCCTGAAAATAGTGCTCACTCTGCAGCCATTTCATTCATTGTAGAAGATATTATTAAAAAAGTTGAGGGTCTTGAGTCTCAATTTATTGCTATAGGCCATCGAATTGTTCATGGTGGTGAAAAATTTACTAAGTCAGTTATTATTGATGAAGAAGTGCTTGAAGGTATTGAAGAATGCGCTTCACTTGCACCATTACATAATCCTGCACATATTTTAGGTATTAAAGCAGCACAAAAAGCGTTCCCATCATTAACACAAGTTGTCGTGTTTGATACTGCTTTCCACCAAACTATGCCAGCAAAAGCTTTCCTATATGCGTTGCCATATAATTTATACAAACAATCTCATATTCGTCGTTACGGCATGCACGGCACCAGCCACTTATTTGTTACCAATGAAGCAGCTAAAGCATTGGGCCAAAAAGTAGAAGAAACAAATATCATCTCTGCTCATTTAGGTAATGGAGCATCGGTTGCAGCAATTAAAAACGGCCAATCAGTTGATACAAGTATGGGTATGACTCCGCTTGCCGGCTTAGTAATGGGTACTCGCTGTGGTGATATAGATCCAAGTATTATTGATCACCTTGTGGAACGTGAAGGCTATAGCCTGAAAGGTGTAATGGACATGCTACAAAAACAAAGTGGCCTATTAGGTATATCTGGTATTTCAAGTGATTTCCGAGATATCGAAGAAAACTACCAAAAAGGTCACCAAGGCGCTATCCTTGCAATTGAGATGTTTGCCTACCGTTTAGCTAAGTATATTGCATCCTACGCCGTACCACTTGGTCGTATTGATGCGATAGTATTTACGGGCGGTATTGGCGAGAACTCTGAACGTATTCGTACGAAAGTATTAGAAAACTTAACTATCTTTGGATACCAAGTAGATGCAGAGAAAAACAAAGCTGCAAGACTAGGTAATTCAGGCGTGATCACTACCGATAACTCCCCAATTGCAATGGTTATACCAACCAATGAAGAATGGGTTATCGCGCAAGATTCTGCTGCACTTGTTGGTGCGTAACTTATAATAATTTTTTTGAGGGAGTATTTACTCCCTTTTGTCATCTATTAAAAAGGAATAGTCATGGCTCGTACAATAATGCTGATCCCTATTGGCGCTGGTGTTGGTGTCACTTCGGTTAGTCTCGGAATGGTTCGTGCAATGGAACGCCAAGGTGTTGCCGTTAATTTTTTCAAACCAATTGCACAACCACGCCCAGGCGATGCAGGTACAGAACGCTCAACAACAACATTACGCAATTCAAGTAACATCCTTCCTCCTGAACCTTTTGCTATGAAATATGCCGAAACGCTTATTTCATCAGGACGTACTTCTGAGTTACTAGAAAATATCGTAGAGCGTTTCCGTGAAGGTACTAAAGACAGTGATGTGATCATTGTCGAAGGTTTAGTCCCTACCGATAAGCATCAATTTGCTAATAACATCAACTACAGTATCGCTAAAGCATTAAGTGCTGATATGGTATTTGTTACGCATCCAAGTAACGATACGTCACAACAATTAAAAGAGCGCATGGAAATTGCTATCTCTTCATTTGGTGGCAAAGAAAATAAACATATTGCAGGCTGTATTATTAATAAAGTGGGCGCACCTGTTGATGAGAATGATAAAACAGGTAACGACTTAACTGAAATGTTTGATATTCCTGAAGGTAGTATTAATAACAACCTTGAAGTATTACAAATGTTCAGCAAAAGCCCATTACCAATTTTAGGCTGTATTCCATGGAGTGCTGACCTGATCGCACCACGTGTTAAAGATCTAGCGATCCATTTAGAAGCTAAGATCCTTAACAAAGGTGACCTTGATAACCGCCGTTTACAATCAGTAACTTTCTGTGCTCGTTCAATCCCTAACATGGTTGAGCACTTTAAAGCTGGTTCAATGTTAGTAACATCGGGTGATAGAAGTGATGTGATCATTGCCGCTTGTTTAGCTGTAATGAACGGTATGAAAATCGGTTGTTTATTATTAACCGGCGACTACCCACCTGAAGATGAAGTGATGAAGCTTTGTAAAAGTGCAATGGACGCAGGATTACCAGTGCTACTGATCAAAAGTAACACATGGCATACAGCGCAACGTTTACAAAACTTCAACATGGAAATCCCTGTTGATGATTTAGAACGTATTGAAAAAGTACAAGAGTACATTGCCAGCCATATCGACAAGCATTGGTTAAACACGTTAACACAAGATTCTTCATTATCGCGTCGTTTATCGCCACCAGCATTCCGTTACCACTTAACGGAATTAGCACGTAAAGCAAACCAACGTATCGTATTACCTGAAGGTGAAGAGCCTCGTACTATTCAAGCTGCAGTTATTTGTGCAGAACGTGGTATCGCTAAACCAGTATTATTAGGTAATCCTGAAGAGATCCACCGTGTTGCAACGCAGCAAGGTATTGTTTTGACTGATGAAGTTGAAATTGTTAATCCTGTTGATGTGATAGAGCAATACGTAGCGCCAATGGTTGCTCTTCGTAAAGGTAAAGGCCTAACAGAAGTTGTTGCACGTGAGCACCTACAAGATACCGTTGTATTAGGTACAATGATGCTAGCTGAAAATGAAGTAGCCGGTCTAGTTTCTGGTGCGGTTCACACTACAGCTAATACTATTCGCCCAGCATTACAGTTAATTAAAACAGCACCAGGTGCAAGTTTAGTTTCTTCAATCTTCTTTATGTTATTGCCAGACCAAGTATTAGTTTACGGTGACTGTGCAATTAACCCAGACCCAACGGCTGATCAACTAGCAGATATCGCAATTCAATCTGCTGATTCTGCGATTGCTTTTGGTATTGACCCTAAAGTAGCAATGATCAGTTACTCTACCGGTGATTCAGGTGCGGGTTCGGATGTTGAGAAAGTACGTGAAGCGACTAAAATTGCACAACAACGTCGTCCTGACTTATTAATCGACGGTCCATTACAGTACGATGCAGCGGTAATGGAAAATGTAGCGAAGAGTAAAGCACCAGACTCGAAAGTAGCAGGTCAAGCAACAGTGTTTATCTTCCCTGATTTAAACACAGGTAACACCACTTACAAAGCGGTACAACGTAGTGCAAACTTGATCAGTATTGGTCCAATGCTGCAAGGTATGCGTAAACCTGTTAATGACTTGTCACGTGGCGCACTAGTAGACGATATCGTTTACACCATCGCGTTAACAGCAATTCAAGCAACACAAGCAGCAGAGCAATTAGCATTAAAAGGTTAATCTTTTAAACTAACTAATTACTGCATTAAAAAAGCCCTACTTGACTTAATTTTAGTCATCTAGGGCTTTTTTTGTATCTTCTATTTATGATTTTATTGGCTTAAATACTGACCAATACACATTTTAAGCCTTTATCGCGGTCACTATTAGTAAACTCAATAGGCGGCTCAATAACATTGATTACTTTTGCCGTAGGACAATGCTCAGCTAATGCATCGTAGATAAATTGAAAATCAAGATCGGGGCTATTCAAACATAAAAGCGCTTGCCCACCTGGTTTTAATAACTCCGGCAAACGACGCATGATCTTAGGATAATCACGTTGGATATTAACACTGCCTTTTTGTAATGATGGCGGATCGGCAATCACAATATCATAGGGTCCTAAACGTTTAACTTTACCCCATGATTTAAAAAGATCATGGCCCAGATACTTAACTTTATCTAAATCATGGCCATTAAGCCGATGATTATCACGCCCTACCGCTAACGCCGCTTTACTCATATCGAGATTAACGACTTGTTGAGCTCCACCAGCAATAGCAGCATTAGAAAAGGCACAGGTATATGAAAATAGATTTAATACACGTTTTTGTTGGCTATTTTCTCTTAACCAAGCACGGCCATTTTTCATATCTAAGAAAATACCGTAGTTTTGATTTTTACCTAGGTTTATTTTATAAGCGAGCCCATTTTCACAAGCGATAAAATCATTAACCTGTTCGCCATATAACAATTCCGTAGGCGCAAGATCTCGGCAACGAAACTGCACTTGAATACTATCAACAACAAAGCCTCTTTCAGTCATTTCTGCGAGTAGAAAATCACTCAAATTAGCCAGCCATTGTGCATCTTCCTCTTTGTACAAAATAATCAACACCACCGGTGCTAACCAATCTATATTGATATGCTGGTATTCTGGATAAAAGAATCCACGGCCATGAAATAAGCGTGCCATTTCTTTATTTGACTCGTTAGCAACTGTTGAACTTTGTTCTGCTGTCGATAATGTAGAATTGTCAGGAAAATGCATTTTTTCTAATAAAGCTGTAAACATATTATTTTTCTTCTTTGCTATTCAATAAAACTGAAACCGTATTTTCAGTCTCGTTATTTGTATCTTTGCTTGCTAGTAATTAGCTTACTAATAAAGCTAATTACTAAATGGTTAACTAATCGATCATCGCAGTTACTCAGTCTCGTTCGACTGAGTATTTTTCGATGAAGCTTCTTTATCAGCTTCATGCGCCTTTGATTTTTCTATATTAGTTTGTTCAAATGCAGACACTTCCTGATCAGAACTTAATAAAATAGCAAACCAACGCCCATCTTCACTATTTTCTAAAGCAATTTTTAAGATCATCGTCAGCGGAACCGATAACAGCATACCGACGACACCTAATAACCATCCCCAGAAAATTAAAGATAAAAACACGACTAGCGTTGATAGCCCTAAACTACGCCCCATGAAACGCGGCTCAACAACATTACCCATGATCATATTTACACTCACAAACAACCCAACAACCACCGCTGCATACCCAGGACCTAATTGTAAAAAAGTCAGAATCACTGCCGGTACTGCTGAAATAATGGAGCCGATATTAGGGATATAATTTAATAGGAAAGCAAGTAATGCCCATAACACGTAAAATTGTACTCCCATTGCCCACAGCACCGAGCCAATAACAACACCAGTCCCTAAACTGACCATAGTTTTAATCGCCATATAACGATTCACCATGCTTAAAAAATGATCTAATTTTTTCTCTGTTTGCTCAGAATCATCAAATGCAATATGCAGTTTCTTAGGGAAAACTTGCCCTTCCGCTAACATAAATACAACCGTTAATAACAACAGGAAAATATTACCCAGCACACTACTGAACCCAGATAAGGTCGTGGTCACTAAATTCATTACCTTAGCCGGGTCAAAATAACCACGCACTTCCCCCATCGACAACCTAATATCATGCTTTCCTAACCACTCAATTAACCAGGTTAGCTGTTCTGATAGTTGCTCCTCATAGGTGGGTATTGCTTTACTAAAATCATTAACAGCAGCGCCAACGACCCCCCCCAACACAATAAATAAAGAGAAAATAACCACGATAACAAAAGCAATCGCAAGCCCTCTAGGTAATCGTTTACGCTCTAAATAATTAATCGCAGGGTTACAGATAATAGCTACAAATAATGACAATAAAAAAGGAACAACAATCGGTGCAGCTTCTTTTATCCCTGCTAACGAAATGACTAAAGCAGAAAAGTACAACGCTGTACGGCCCGCCGTGGATACACTTACCATGTTTATTTTCCTTTAAGTGAAACAGTCGCTTTGTATACCTCAACAGAGGTTAAATAAAAACAAGAAATGACAGTATAAATGATTGCCATAGATTAATGAAAATTAGATCTCAAGCTGTAGACTCTTCTTATCTAATGGACATACAATGATTTCGATTTATTTTGACTCAATAAGTCTTCACAACTGATTTTAACGACTATTAAGAAAGAATGATAAATCACAAAAAAGTGATTTAAATCACACTAGATAATCGTGGCACATTCACTTTATAGTGATCTCGATCAATACGAGAAAGAGTGTTATTTCTATAATGACTGTGAAAGTTTTTTACTAAGTCCATTTTTAATAGCCAGTTTTGATAAAGAGATACGATTTAATAGAACATTTTTAAAACTTTTAAATTTATTAAACTTTTGGAGAAATATATGACGGTAAGTAATGTCACTGAACTAAATGCAATGGTTGCACGTGTAAAAGCGGCGCAAAAAGAATTTGCAACTTACTCACAGGAGCAAGTTGATAAAATATTCCGTGCCGCATCATTAGCAGCATCTACAGCACGTATCGAACTTGCAAAAATGGCAGCCAACGAGTCTGGCATGGGCATCATGGAAGACAAAGTAATCAAGAACCACTTTGCATCTGAATTCATTTACAACAAATACAAAGACGAACTAACTTGTGGTGTTATTGACCGCAATGATGAAGGCGGCACTATCACTATTGCTGAGCCTGTAGGTATTGTTTGTGCCATCGTCCCAACAACAAACCCAACTTCAACTGCAATTTTTAAAGCACTAATCTGCCTTAAAACACGTAATGGCTGTATCTTCTCTCCACATCCACGTGCTAAAAACGCAACAAACTATGCAGCAAAAGTTGTACTAGATGCAGCAATCAAAGCAGGTGCACCAAAAGATATTATTGGTTGGATTGACGTACCATCAGTTGAACTTTCAAATACATTAATGAAACATGACGATATCAACCTTATCCTTGCAACTGGTGGCCCAGGCATGGTTAAAGCGGCTTACTCTTCAGGTAAACCAGCAATCGGTGTTGGTGCGGGTAACACACCTGTAGTTATCGACGAAAGTGCTGATATCAAACGTGCAGTTTCTTCAATCTTAATGTCTAAAACATTCGATAACGGTGTAATTTGCGCTTCTGAACAAGCAGCGATTGTTGTTGAATCAATTTACGAAGAAGTAAAAGCACGTTTCGCTAAATATGGCGCAGCAGTGTTAAGCCAATCAGATGCAGACAAAGTACGTAAAGTATTAATTATTGACGGTGCATTGAACGCTAAAATCGTTGGTCAACCTGCATACAAAATTGCAGCACTAGCAGGCGTTAAAGTACCAACTTCAACTAAAATCCTTATCGGTGAAGGCCTAGAAGCTTCATGGGATGATGAATTTGCACATGAAAAACTATCACCTACTTTAGGTCTATTCAAAGCGAAAAACTTTGAAGATGCAGTACGCCAAGCAGGTATCGTGTTAGATATAGGTGGTGTTGGCCATACATCAGTACTTTACACAGACCAAGATGCAAACGCTGAACGTATCGCTTACTTTGGCGACAAAATGAAAACAGCGCGTATTCTTATCAATACACCAGCATCTCACGGCGGTATCGGTGACCTTTACAACTTTGAGTTAGCACCTTCTTTAACATTAGGTTGTGGTTCATGGGGTGGTAACGCTATCTCTGAAAACGTAGGTCCAAAACACCTTATCAATAAGAAAATTGTTGCGAAGCGAGCTGAAAATATGTTGTGGCATAAACTACCAAAATCAATCTACTTCCGCCGCGGCTGTTTACCAGTTGCAATGACTGACCTTGAAGGTAAAAAACGTGCACTTATCGTGACTGACCGTTTCTTATTCAACAATGGTTACATCGATGACCTACGCTCTATCCTAAAAGAAAAAGGCATGGAAGTTGAAGTGTTCCATGAAGTAGAAGCAGATCCAACATTAGCAGTCGTAAAAGCAGGTGCCGCAGCATGTTTAAGCTACCAACCTGATGTGATTCTAGCAGTTGGTGGTGGTTCACCAATGGATGCAGCGAAAATCATGTGGGTAATGTACGAGCACCCAGAAACAGATTTTGAAGACTTATCAATGCGCTTTATGGATATCCGTAAACGTATATACAAATTCCCTAAAATGGGGTCTAAAGCAGAGTTAGTATGTATTACTACAACCTCTGGTACAGGTTCTGAAGTAACACCATTTGCTGTTGTTACAGATGAAAAAACAGGTCAAAAATACCCATTAGCAGATTACGAGCTAACACCAAACATGGCGATTGTAGATGCAAACCTTGTTATGGATATGCCTAAATCTTTATGTGCATTCGGTGGTTACGATGCAGTAACTCACGCAATGGAAGCTTACGTTTCAGTATTAGCGAATGAATACTCAGACGGCCATGCACTACAAGCGCTTAAAATACTTAAAGAGTACTTACCAAGCTCATACACTAACGGTAAAAAAGACCCTATCGCACGTGAAAAAGTACATAACGCAGCAACTATCGCTGGTATGTCTTTTGCTAATGCATTCTTAGGTGTTTGTCACTCAATGGCGCACAAACTAGGTGCTGAATTCCACGTTCCACATGGTTTAGCAAATGCACTATTAATTGCAAATACTATTCGTTTTAACGCAACGAATAACCCAACTAAACAAACTGCATTCTCACAGTACGATCGCCCTAAAGCACGTGCTCGTTATGCAGAAATAGCAGCACACTTAGGTTTCACAGCAGGTAACACTGAAGACAAACTTAACGCGCTATTAAACTGGTTAGAAGAGTTAAAAGTAGCATTGGATATTCCACTATCAATCCAAGCTGCCGGTGTTGATGAAGCTGCATTCATGGCAAAAGTTGATAAACTTGCTGAAGATGCATTCGATGACCAATGTACAGGTGCAAACCCACGTTACCCATTAATTGCAGAGCTTAAAGAAGTATTAATCGCTTCTTACTACGGTACTGCTTACGCTGACGTAATGGATGTACCAGAAGTGGAAGTTAAAGCAGAACCAAAAGAAGAGAAAAAAGCTAAATAGTTTATAATTTAGTACCCCACTTTTAGCCTGCTTTATGCAGGCTTTTTTGTGTTTGGAATTTGGTAAATAAACGACAAACCTAAAAAAGGATTAACCACGAAGCGCTGCGCTTCACAGAGGGCACCAAGAAGTAAGCGTAAACATGAGGGGGGGGTGAATAAGATTAAACGTCATGAGTATTCAGAACTTCAATATGGGATATGATAAATAAACGGCAAGCCTAAAAAGAGAATTAACCACGAAGCGCTGCGCTACACAGAGGACACGAAGAGTTGAACATAAAAGATAAATGGTTTGAAAAATTAAACGTTATGAGTATTCATAACTTCGATGAGGATGCGGTAAATAAACGACAAACCTAAAAAGAGCATTAACCACGAAGCGCTTCGCTACACAGAGAACACGAAAGGTTAAGCTTAAAAGATAAATAACCTTGAAAAAATTAAACGTCGTGAGTATTCAGAACTTCAATATGGGAGATGATAAATAAACGACAAGCCTAATAAAAAGAGAATTAACCACGAAGCGCTGCGCTACACAGAGGTCACGAAGGGTTAATCGTAAAAGATAAATAACCTTGAAAAAATTAAACCTCATGAATATTCATAATTTCAATTTGGATATGATAAATAAACGACAACCCAAAAAAGAATTAACCACGAAGCACTGCGCTACACAGAGGGCACGAAGGGTTATTAGTAAAACGCAAGTTACTTTTTAAATAGGTTACTTTTTAAATAGGTTACCTTTTAAATAAGTTACTTTTTAAATAAGTTACTTTTTAAATATGATTAAACGTTATTTTTCCGGTACCTTGCTTTCAATGACTAAAAAGTAAAAGGTCAAAGCAAAAATCAAGATTCCCCGTCATCCTCCTAAAACTATTTAACTCTCATCAAGCTATGCAAACTGTTTTCCAACTCTATTTTAATCGCTTGAGAGCGTTGCATATTATTCACATCATTAATTATTTCAGGCTGATACCCCTGCTTTTCCATCCATTGCATTGGCTTATCAAAACTGTCCTCACTGACCACAAAAGTATCGTTAAATAAATTACTCTTTTGTCCTGTTTTTTGCTGAATACTAACTATCCAAACTCGATCTTGAAACTGCTGTGTCTGAGAACAAAGCAGAGTAAATTTTTGCCAGTTTATCGATAACAACGCAGCCATTTTATTGAATAGATTCATTAATATTATTTACCTGTTAGGAATGCACATTAGATAACTGATGATCCGATGCAGTGCCGGCGAGATCCGCTAAAAAAAACTTATTAAGGTCACGTAAAATCTCGCTATTGCATTATTACTTTAATATTAAAGATTTTAACATTAAAAATAGATCCCAAGAAGCACAGCGAGATATACAGAGGTAATAGAGTGTATCCGCAAGTAACACTTGGGATTGTCGAAATGCGTCATAACAAGCTATCTCAGAG
The DNA here is from genome assembly GCF_037546855.1 of Vibrio sp. 1-Bac 57. Lineage (NCBI taxonomy): Bacteria > Pseudomonadati > Pseudomonadota > Gammaproteobacteria > Vibrionales > Vibrionaceae > Vibrio > Vibrio sp. 1-Bac 57. The sequence goes on from NZ_JALAAC010000010.1 coordinate 40,374, forward strand.
CCTTTAAAACAGTATGGACAAAGGTAGTTTGAATGTGAATTCAGGGTAAAATTAGTGGTTGTTCTGAACCATCATTTCCGAGCTAAACGAGTATTAATTACTTCTTATTACAGTAATGCTTAAGTTGACGTAATAGATGTATCAGAAGTAGAACCAAAAGAAGAGAAAAACTATTTAAAAAATCACTTTATTTATTAAGGCTAGTATTTTGTCGATATATTTTACATGTTTTTTATTTAAGCTATTTTTGGGGATTTTATAACACTTTCAAAATCTCTTTTTGTTAACAATTGATTGATATAAATATGCTTTATTTAGTTGGAATATTTTATGCTTATTATTTAATCGAAATAGCAATTAAGCTTTTTTATTAATAGAAATCAACATAAGGATATAAAATGAAATCTATAATTTATGCAATAAGCGGAGCAATGATTTTATCGGCAAGCTCAGCTCATGCCACATTTATTGGTGCAGCTAATGGCAATCTATATGATTATAATATTTCCACTAACAGCTCTACTTTAATTGGTAATACAGGGATTATGTTTGATATCGCACTAAGTACTTCAAACATATTATATGGTGTAACAAGTGGTAGCCAACTTTATTCTATCGACCAAACTACAGCCGCTAGGACTTTAATCGGAAATACTGGTGCAAGTGTAAATGGTTTAACATTCGCCAGTAATGGAATATTGTATGGCAGTGGTGGTAATGGTTTATATTCAATCGATACAACTACCGGTAATGCCTCTTTAATAGGCACAGGATCATATAATTCATCTGGTGATATTTCTTTTGATGATTTAGGCAACCTTTACCTATCATCTACAACTGGTGGAAACGGCGACAGTCTTTGGTCACTGAATACGGCAGATGGTAGTGGGACATTGATTGGTTCAACTGGTTACTCTTCAGTTTATGGTTTGAATTACTTTAATAATACTTTGTATGGTTTTACTTACTCCGGTGCAACGCTTTCTCTGGATACAACCACTGGGACAGGTACCTTTGTGTCTCAAAACAATATTAACACTAATGGCGCAGATGGTGGTGGAGCAGTGGTTAATGTACCTGAACCAGCATCAATACTTTTATTTGGATTAAGTTTAGTTGGTTTGAGCTTTTATCGTAAAAAACCAAAAGTTTAATATTTATTTGAATAAAACATCACATAATTAAAGATATTTTTAACTGTGTGGTGTCCGCCTACTGCATTTCTTTCTCCCCTGAAAAAAGTTTACGAATGTTCATCTCCTAACAGAGGGCACGAAGAATTGTGTGTAGAGGTATTTTTAAATATGCTAAAAATCGTTGATTGTACAAAAAACATGGTTTTTAGTGCAATCGGAGAGTATAAAAAAGAAGGTAAAACATTATTTTTAGAGAAACCCTACAACTTCAACGCCGCATTAAGCGGACTAAAAAAGTGGGTTATAATGTGCCGCGAAGCGAAACCTAACCCACTGTTTTAGTTCAGTTTTAAATGCCTTGTTAGCTGGTTTATACACAACTTTTGATTGTTTCCACATTTTAACGACAAAAGTCATTTTTTATAATATCTCTTTCTGAACATTGAGGGCAATAATCTTCCGTTCTAGTACGGTTTGCAACATAGGTTCTAACACCACTAGAAGTAAATCTAATGTTATTACTTAGCCGTTGCTCACTATCAATAATAGTTTTCAGTTCAGGTTTACATAATTGTAAAATATGTATGAGCATATCAACTCTAGACTTTTCAGCTCGACTGCCAAACCTTATGGACTTGATATTTACAGGTAAAAACTTTTCTTCCCCTACCAATAAGCACCGACTTTCAGCTTCATATTTCCATGGTTTTTGTTTGCACATAAGAATTTCAGCTGCCTTCTCCATTGATATATGGCGGTCAGTTATTGTAGGCTTTTTTAAATATGATACTTTTTGAACATCTTGACCTTCTGGTAGTTCAAATTCAATCAAACATCCCCTCGCACCGTCAGCATAGTGTGACCACATCAATTGATTGTCTTTATCTCTGCTAAAGCACACGATCCTAAATTTCTTTATTATCTCTTCCCATTCTTTTTCTTTTTCCTTTGGGATTGTGCCATCAATTCGTACGACACCTTCCATCGGGTCATTAAGCTCATGTTGACAAGCAGCGTATATCCTTTCTTTGAGAATCAAATCTAGAAGAAATTCAAAGTTATCCAGAGATTTATATTTGTAAAAGGTTTTTCGGCTATGCAAGACAAACTCCAGTCTGATTAACAGCTAACAGCGTAATTGAGCAGAATTATTCCGCATTTCCGGTGGATAGACAGAACGCGATTATTTATTTAAATTTGATGTCAGAATAACAAGCTGAATAAACTAATCAACAAGTTAAAAATAAAACTGAAACCTTGGTCATGTAGATAGACAGAATAATCCCACATTTATGGTAGAAATGCAGAACCAAATAGATTATGTAAAAAATAGATTATAGTTTTGCCATGCTAAATAAAATAAGCAGTTAACATTGCCCATCATGAACGATCACCCCCAGCGTTGAATTTTCCCAAATAATTAATCGCTTTTAGTAAAGCCAAACAGGATGTTTGGGTTAGGCTCGTTTGGCACATGGATGTGCCGTAAGAGCCGGTGCGTTATAAAAGCCATTTATTATTTGGGTTTGAAAACGATTCAGCGTCAGTTCTTTTGACTTTTCTGGATGCTGGTTTCTTTCTGATAAAAGAAAGACGTGTCGCCGACAGGGCGAAACCCCTGAAAATAAATATCAAGCTTGCTCGATGAGCACAGACGAACCTAACTCAAAGCCAACCCATCCAAAGCATTAGCTTCAATAAAATGCATAAAAACATTGCTCAATGTGGAGGGACAATCTCACCGTTGAGTTTTCCCAAATCATCAATGGCTTTTAGCAAAGCCAAACAGGATGTTTGGATTAGGCTCGTTTGGCACATGGATGTGCCGTAAGAGCCGATGCGTTATAAAAGCCATTTATTATTTCGATCAGAAAACGATCCGGTGTCAGTTTCTTTGCCGCCTTTCTTTTCTGATAAAAGAAAGACGTGTCGCCGACAAGGCGAAACCACTGTAAATAAGCACCAACCAGACTGGATGAGCGAAGACGAACCTAGCTCCCCCCCTATCCAAAGCAAACTTTTTCAAAGCCTACTCATCAGCCTGTATTACTACGTTGGGAATGGAAACGAGAGTAAACGAGAAAAAGCATAAAACATTACTCAATGTGGACGGACAATCTCACCGTTGAGTTTTCCCAAATTATCAATGACTTTTAGCAAAGCCAAACAGGATGTTTGGATTAGGCTCGTTTGGCACATGTATGTGCCGTAAGAGCAGACGGGTTAATAAAACAAAACCGAGTCATTTATTTTTATATACCAAGCCAATTAAATGCGTATCACATAGTGACTAAAATCGTAGAGCTTTAAATTTAGGGCTATTTCCTTAATATTTACTGACACGTATCAATTAAGTATCAATAAAAACAAGGTGAAACAATTTATAACTGCTATATTCGATGATACATAATATAACCTTTGAAATTGCTAACGAACAATGACTCAATATTCAATTGCGGAAAACTTTAATCAATTCTTCAAAATACGATTTGCTGATACAAAAGAACTCAGACAAGAAGCATTCAAAATCAGATACGGTGTCTATAGTTCTGAATTAGGCTGGGAACCCGAAAATGAGCAAGAAATGGAATCTGATGAATGCGACGACTACGCATATCATTGCTTATTAGAACATAGACGCACAGGCGTCTTTGCAGGGTGTATCCGCTTAATAATCCCTCCAACCGATGTTCCTAACAAACAATTACCTTTTGAGACGAATTGTCTACACAGCGCAAGAAAAGAAGTGTTTGATACCAGCACCTTACCTCGTGGTAGTTTTGGTGAAATATCACGCTTAGCTGTGCTTGCTTCGTTTAGACGTCGTGAAAAAGAAAAAAATGTACCTTATGTACTTAATAACATTAATCCAGAAACCATCTATTCAGAAGAAGAACGTCGCAACTTTCCTAATATCGCGATGGGGTTGTACTTAGGCGGCATTGCATTAGCAAGTTTATGTCAACACCAGGGCATGGTGGTGATGATGGAGCCAAGGCTGAATAGACGCTTGAAGCGTTTTGGACTACCTTTCCAACAAATTGGTGATGAAACCGATTATCATGGCCAACGCGCCATGTTTTATTTAGCGGCAAATGATTTTCATAAAGATCTCACTGAACAACTTGAAGCTTTATATGCCATTATTTATAAAGAAATGGCCGAGCAAATAGCACTAAAACAATATAATAACGAACCCTTTAAAATTCCAAGTACCGATGTAACTGATAGATAGAGAGCCTTATAATGAGCGATGCTTTTAGCTATGACCTTGCCTTTTCTCGAAATCTTGGCTGGTTTACTGAAGATGAACAAGCAATTCTAAAAACCAAAAGAATAGCCATAGCTGGAATGGGTGGAGTGGGAGGTTCACATTTACTCACCTTAGTTCGCGTAGGTATTTCAAAATTTAACCTGTCTGATTTTGATGAATTTGCTTGTGAAAACACCAATCGACAAGCCGGTGCAAATACTAACACTTACGATAGAAAAAAATTAGATGTTATGGTCGAAATGGCCAAATCTATTAACCCTAACGTTGAGATTAACGTATTTCCTGAAGGCATTAATCACGACAATACTGATGCATTTTTAGCAGGTGTTGATTGCTACGTTGACTCATTAGACTTTTTTGCCATCGAAGCCAGAAAACATGTTTTTAAGCTATGTGCTGAAAAAGGTATTCCAGCTACAACTGCCGCCCCGATAGGTATGGGTACCGCCTATTTAAACTTTCTTCCCGGAAAAATGACTTTTGAAGAGTATTTTCGTTTAGAAGGTTACACGGAAAATGAACAATACTTACGCTTTTTCCTCGGTTTAACACCCGCAGCATTACAACAAGCTTATTTAGTCGATCCTACGCGATTAGATCTTGGTAACAAAAAAGGCCCTTCTACCATGATGGGTTGCCAATTAGCATCAGGTGTTACCGGCACTCAAGTTGTTAAAATATTACTTAATCGCGGCAAAGTACTTAATGTACCTTGGGGATTACATTTTGACGCCTATACCAATCGTTTCAAAAAAACGTGGCGTCCCGGTGGAAACAATAACATTATTCAACGTATCGCATTTGCTATTGGCACAAAGAAATTACTTAGCAAGCTGCCAACAACTCCACAGCAAGAACCAGTAGAACTAACGCCTATAGAAAAAATTCTCGATTATGCACGTTGGGCGCCAAGTGGCGATAATATGCAAACATGGCAGTTTGAAATTATCGACGACACATCCTTTGTTATTCATGGCACCGATACCAGAGAACATTGTGTTTACGACCTAGACGGCCACTCAAGCCATTTAGCACATGGAATATTACTTGAAACTATTGCCATTGCAGCTGCCCAATTTGGTTTTTCCCTTAAAACGACTAACGACTTTAGTGATGACAAACACATTAAAATGACAGTCAATCTGATTGCAGATGACAGTGTGAATGACAGCCTGAGTGACAAAGTGAGTAGCAGTGACTTATTTCCATTTATAAAAGTTAGAGCTGTTCAACGTAGGGCGATGGGTACAAGAGCGCTAACCTGTAGCGAAAAAACAGAATTAGAAAGTGCCTTGCCAGCAGGATATAGGCTAACGTGGTTTGAATCATTTGATGACCGTTTGAAATTAGCAAAACTTAATTTTTGTAATGCCAAAACGCGCTTAACCATGAAAGAGGCCTTTTATACCCACAGAGACATTATTGATTGGCATAAACAGTTTAGTGAAACTAAAATCCCAGAAAAAGCGCTTGGTGTCGACTGGGCAACAGCTAGGCTAATGCAATGGTTATTTAAAAGCTGGGATCGCATTGAGTTTATGAATAAATATTTTGCCGGAACGGTTTTACCTCGCATCCAATTAGATTTTATTCCTAGTTTAAAAAGTTGTGCTCACTTTGCCATACAAACCGACAACGAAACTAAATCCGTTGAAGACTATGTTGCAGCAGGACGAGCGCTACAACGTTTTTGGTTAACAACAGCAAAACTAGGCCTTGGCTTTCAACCCGAACAAACACCTGTAATTTTTTCTAAATATTTAAGGCAAGATATTAAATTTACAGAAAATGAAGCGGTCGTGCTTAATGCCGAAAAAGGTCGAGCTATGTTTGAAGCTTTAGTACCTAATACTGAGAACACCTTATTTTTAGGTCGATTAGGAAGAGGTCAATTACCTACGTCTCGTTCAATAAGAAAACCTTTAAAAGATTTAATGCTAAAACCATAGGTCTTTTCTTTCGGTATTACCCCCGAACGACAATACTTTTATTGGCACAACTAGTCTGACACAGGGGGCCTGCATTCATGGATGTTTGAAGTAGGCTCATTTGGCACAGGGATATGTCGTAAGATCTGCCGCACTATCAAAGTAAATAAATATCAAACGGGCAGAATAAGCGCAAACGAACTATAAATAAAATACAAAAATCAGACTAAACCCCAAGCTCCTAAAACATCAATGCTCAAACGCGATGACAAAATGTCGGCGTTCAATATCGATTTTTTTTTGCTTTTATTTAAAAACTCTGCTTGACTCTGTACCTAGGTACAGAGTGTAGGATAGGAGCTATCGATGAATGAGAATAAACCAATTACTATTGGCGTGCTGGCTAAAGCAGCAAATGTTGGCGTAGAAACGATTCGTTTTTATCAACGTAAAGCCATTATTGAGCAACCACCAAAAATCAATGGATTTCGTCATTATTCTAATGAGGATATTCGCTCGATTCGTTTGGTTAAAAAGCTTCAAGGTGTTGGCTTCTCCTTAGATGAAATTAAGGAGTTTCTCATTTTCGATCATTGTTGTAGTAAATCACGATCAGTCGTTAAGCATAAATCGTTAACAAAAATTGAAGAGATTAAAACACAGATTTCTGAATTACAGGCAACGGTTAAAGCATTAGAAGTATTTTCAAATTCTTGTGGTTCAAGCAAGAGCGCTGAGACTGGTTGTCATTTACTAGATTGTTTTGAAAATCATTGGCAGTGCTGTAGTACTGACAACGATCCTAACCTAACTGGAGAGTAAGCATGAGTGAAGTATGTAAATGTTGTGAAGACAAAAAAAATCCGAGCTGTTGTTGTAATACAGATAGCTGTAAGTGTGCAGAAAGTTGTGCTTGTGGTGACTGCTGCACTAATTCAGATTGCTGCTAAACCCTTTAGCACCTGAATAAGAACTGCCTATCTATTATAGTTCGCTCTTTACTGAGCCTGAGATAGGCAGTTTTTTAACAAACAAGCTCAAAGCTTGAGGAGTCTCATTTGTTTGCCTTTCATCGCTGTTCAGTTCAGCTCATTTCAACCTTTATTTTTAGCATTCTCTTTTTAAGCTCTTTTTGAAGAATAGTGATGTTATATGGCGTCATTGATTTCCATTTTTGACACTCATTTTTCGTTCTGCCACATCCCGAACACCACCCTTTACTACCTGAAAAATCACACTGTTCAATACAAGGGCTTTTTCTTTTCTTCATTTCTGATATCTCGCTTTATAGCGCTTTTACACTCAAAAAAACACTTTATTCAATTTTAAGCAACACTTGATTGATGCTTTCTTCTAATAGACGAAGACGATTAAACTCTTCAAATAAACGTTGTTCTAGGTTTTTAAAATTAAGGGGCAATGTGCGTTGGCAAATACCATAGCTACTTTCGAGCTTTTTATACCCATTCCAACTTTTTATACGTTTCTCTTCTAGAGCCATAAATTGAGCAATGAATTCAACCTGAGAAGGACAATCTTCTTCCACATGCATGCAGATAGGAAAGGACTTTTGCTTAATCTGCGGCCCTTCTATAAAGGTTTCAAAGTGAATACCACCTTGATTTTGGTTAAACCAATTATGTTTGGAGAGTTGCATGTAATTGCCACGATTATAAATTTCCCAGCCATCATCAAACCAACTCGCTTTCTGGAGCATTTTTTCGAGATTACGGAATACACTTTTTACATCTTTCATTAAATTTATTCTCATCCATTGCTACGTAAACTTGCACAAGTTCCACTTTGCTAATAAGAGTACCAGAAATTTAGCAAGTAAATAAGCAAGCTGAAAAAGAGGTCGTGTATTGTCATTATCATCGAACACTCTTAATTAATGAGCAATATTAAATACCAAAACTGACAGGTTAAGATACTCAAATGCGATAATAAAACCCCACCGTTGGGCTTTCTAAAATCATCAAATTGACTGGAAAAGTGCAGACGAACTCACTCTAAGCAGTAACTCTAGCTTCAATAAAAAGTATAAAAACATTGCCTAATGTGGACGAACAACCCCACCGTTGAGTTTTCCCAAATCATCAATTGCTTTTAGCAAAGCCAAACAGGATGTTTGGGTTAGGCTCGTTTGACACATGGATGTGCCGTAAGAGCCGGTGCATTATAAAAGCCATTTATTATTTGGATCAGAAAACGATCCGGTGTCAGTTTCTTTGCCTTTTCTAGGCACTGGTTTCTTTTCCGGTAAAAAAGACGTGTCGCCGACAGGGCGAAAGCACTATAAATAAGTACTAACCAGACTGGACGAGCGCAGACGAGTGTTAAAGCAATAAACTAAAGTCTATATTCAAGCTACAACAACGGGCTAAATAAATAGATAATGCTTTCTAATAAACGTTTGAAAAAAGATCGTTGTCGCCATTTCACCAAACTCACTTGCCTAGATGCTAACGTATAATGCATCTGCGCGGTTAACAACTCACCTGCAAACGTCGCATTATCAATCAACATCGTCATTTCAAAATTCAACCAAAAACTGCGACGATCTAAATTAACAGTACCAATTAAAGCAATTTTTTCATCAATCACAATACTCTTAGTATGCAATAAGCCACCATAAAACTGATGAATCTCCACACCTGCACTTAGCAAGTCTTCAAAAAAAGCACGAGAGGCGTATTTCACCATCAGCGAATCATTTTTTGCCGGCAATATAATCTTCACATCGACACCACGCATTGCGGCTACCTGCAAAGCGGTTAATAAACTTTCATCGGGCACAAAATAAGGGGTGGTTAACACCAAACTGTATTTGGCTTCATAAATCGCCGTCAGTAATACTTGATGAATGCCTACTTTGCCAAACTCAGGTCCCGAGGGGATCAATTGAGAGTTTTCATCTCCTTCAATGCAAAATAGATCATTATTCGCAGGTGGTAGGTTAAGCACATGCTCTGTTTCTAAACACCAATCCCATACAAATAAGCCCTGCATATGTTGTACGATCGGGCCTTCACAACGCACCATCACATCGACCCACTCGCCAATGCCTTTATGTACATTAAAAAAAGCTGGGTCAACTAAATTCATACTGCCGGTATAGGCAATATGGTCATCGATACACACTAATTTTCGATGTAACCTTAGATCTTGTCTTTGAAATAATAAGCGCAACGCACCCACTGGCAGACCTTCAACCACCTCTACACCGGCTTTACGTAATTGAGCAGGTATTGCAGAGTTAAAAAAATCATGACTGCCTACTGAATCTAAGAGTAATTGGCATCTCACTCCTCTAGCAGCGGCGGCTTTTAATTCATTTAACAGTTGATTAATAAGCCCACCTTCGTTACAGATATAAAACATCAAATAACAATGTTTTTGTGAGGTTTTTATTTCTTTGATCAGTTCTAATAATATCTGATCCGTATCGGTGAGCAATGTGTGTTTATTGCCTTTAACCATCGGCATATTGGTATAGGATTCGACAAATGCTTGCATTGAATGCGCATTGGCACTGATCTTATCTTTACTTTGTTTATGAGTGGTAGCTTGCTGCTGTATCCAGTTTAAAAACTCTCCCGCTAGTAACTTACGCTGTCGACTGCGTTTTGCACCTAGGGTTAACTCTCCAAAAATAAAATATCCCACCATACCCACTAAAGGCAGTGCAAAAATAAGCAATAACCACGCTAATGACACGCCAATTTGATTACGCGTTAATACCACTCGTAAAGAAACAATAGTTAATAAACTAAAGTAAAGTGTTGCGGAAAGTACAATATATATTTCACTCTCTAGCCACGTCATATGCGGTATAAAACGATCCATAAATTTCCCATTAAAAAGATTACAGCTTATTTATAGTATTTACTGATTAACAATATAGAAAGATCAAAACAGTATAGCTTTATTCGAATAAGCAATTGATGCTCAGCGATATAATCGTTAGCGCGTCATCTTTATGCCTTGAATATTTCACCTTGCGAGCGACTGATTTTACATCTTGAATGATGAAGGGTATGAATACGCTCAGAACATTAGCAATACTGCCAATAAAGCGAACAAGAGACAAAGAAAGTGCATAATAACAAATATTTATCGACTCGATTATTTATTTTGAATAACTTTTTTATAAGAAATTTTCTACAAGTAAACGATCGAGTCGATAAATTAAGAAACAGAGTAAAGACAATAATGGTGACCAAAACTAGTACTTAGTCGTTATTCTCTTCAATGTTCAATCTAGAATGCCTTTAATGGCGCTTATAGCACCTCAAATAAAAAGTGGCTTCAGTCGCACTCATCGCTTCCTTTGGCTGATGGTTTTTCTCATTACCAAGTGTTTTATCACAAACAGCATTATCTTGAGACTGACTATCTATACAATCACCGACCACGTCAATACCTAATGAGTGAGCTAAAACAAACAAGGATTTTAACATTGCTTCACCTGCTAAATAACCAGGCACACCTTGAATGAAGTGTTTAGAAATTTTAAATTTTTCAATATTTAATTTATCGATCGAATATAAAACAGAACGCTCTGCACCAAAACCATCCACGGTTAATGAAATGCCTAAACGACTTAAATTCAGTAAATTCTCCTGAAGCGTCGGTAAGGTACTACTAAATAAACTTTCATCAATTTCAAATTCAAACCATCTTGCCTCACAGCCCGTATCTAATAACACCTGTTGAATTGAGCCAATTAAAGTTACCTGTGACAGTTCTAGTTTTGATATATTAATCGCAATGCGACCAAAATTAATACCTGACTGATGCCACTTTGCAGCTTGTTTTGCTGATTTAGTAAAAGTTCTCAAGCCGAGTTCAATCAATAGGCCAGATTGCTCTGCTAACATTGTAAAACAGCTTGGAGATAACACCCCTTGCTTTGGGTGATTCCAGCGTAATAGAGATTCTACAGCCACTATTTGGCGTTTATTAAGGTCATACTGAGGTAAATAACAAATTTCGAATTGATCTTCTTCAAAGCCTTTTTTCAACTCACTTTCTAATTCAAGCTGATGGGCAGAATGCACAGTTAACTCATTAGTATAAAAGTGATAAGTGCTGCTTTGGTCTTTCTTACAACGTAACATGGCACTTTCAGCGTTAGAAAGGATCGAGTTTAGATCCATACCATCATCGGGAGAAATACTGATCCCAATCGACGAGGATAAATTAACCGGCATATCATCGATAATAAGATTTTCTGACAGTTGTTGATTAATTTTTTGTGCAATTAATGCCGCAACTTGCTCGTTATCTAACTCTTCAATAACTAATACAAACTGATCATCACTAATACGAGCAATGATATCTCGGTTAGAGACACACTGCTGTAAACGTTTAGCCACGGTTTTAAGCACCCAATCACCTTTGTTATGACCATAACGTTCATTAATCAGTCTAAAGTCTTTAATTTCAACAAACAAAACGGCAATAGAAGTTGATTTATGAGCAGAACGAGCAATCGCTGCCTCTAAGTGGTTAAACAAAGCAATTCGATTATGTAATCCGGTCAAAGAGTCATGTCGAGATAAATACTTTATTTTTTCTTCGTTATGTTTAGTTTTTGTAAGGTCAGTAAAAGAATAAACACGATTTTCTGCTTTTATCCCTTGTTGCTTAATTTGATACACTTCTAACCAAAAATAACTTAAGTCACCATTTTTGGTATGAAAAACAGCATTACCTTGCCATTTACCTTCTTTTTTCAATCCACGTTCAATATCAACAAACAAACGACGGTAATCTCTACCGTAGGCAAAACTACTGATTTTTTTATCCAATAACTCATGTTTGGAATAGCCAGATATTTTTACGCAGGCATCATTCACACTGTCAACAACACCAGTCCCATCGGTCACTAATATACAGTCGCGACTGTTTTCAAAGACTAACATAGCGAGCTCAAGTTGCTTTTTTATCAAACTTTTTTCAGTAATATCTCGACCAATAGCAACTAAACCTTGTACCTTGCCATGTTTATCTTTAAGCGGTACTTTCTGCATATAGATGTAATGTTGCTCACCATTGTTATAGGTCAAATATTCGTTATTATTGTATGTTTCATCATTAGCAATTACTTGTGCATCTTGAGCTTGGCACATTCTTGCTTGATTTAATTCAAATAATTGGTCATCTTTTTTGCCCACAATATCAGCTTCAGAACAACCCACAAATATTTCAAATTGCTTATTACAACCAATAAAGCGGCTCTCTAAATCTTTAAAGAAAATAAGATCTGAAGATAGATCGGCTGTAGCCCGCAACATCACACGTTCTTTTTCAATTTCGTATTTAGCCGCATTCATGTCAGACACATCAAATAGCATACCTATTTGCAGCTCACTGCCATCAGCCACTTCTTCGCGAATTAAAAACTCACGTTTAATACCAGTTACATCACGGATTTCGCATTCAAGTAGATCGACTTGATGATCGTTAAACATACTTAATTTAGATGGGTGAACCTTTTTCGCAAGGCCGTTCGGTAAAACGCTTTCTAAGGTTTGATTGATCAAGTTTTCAGGCAACAAACCAAACACTTGAGAGAAGTAGGTATTGCAGGCAATAATCTTACCCTGCATATTTTTATAATAAATTGGGATACTAATACAGTCTAATGCGGCTTCCACCTCTGCTGAGACTAATAGAGCCTTACTGGAATCTTCTTCCATATTTACTTCACTAGACACTTCACTTTCAAGGCTAGTGTTAGCGGGACAATTATTATCAAGGTAACTGTTATCAAGGTAAGTACAATCTAAGTGAGTAAATTTTTCAGCAATACGGGCTTTCACTGCAGCGTTTACAGGTAGCTCAGAAATTAAATATTGGTAGTGATCCGCTGCAATGATCTGTTCCAAGTTATCAGCCGACAACAAATGAATAAGATCAAATTGCACTAAAGAAGAATTTAATGAAAGTAAGGTTTTAGCTAACTTTATATTAGCCCCTATATATAACACCTTATTTACCGTAATAGACAAGACTCACTCCTTTACTCTCATATTTATATTTTCATTTAAAATTAGCCGCAGACTAAATGTAAATGAAAATATAAAAAAGGGGATATCAGATCCCCTTTTATTTAACTATATTTATTTACTTTACTACGTTTATTAACCTAATTGCTTACGCACATTTCTAAACATACGCATCCAAGGGCTATCCTCTTTCCATTCATCAGGATGCCATGAATTAGCAACTGTTCTAAATACACGCTCAGGATGCGGCATCATGATAGTTACTCGACCATCTTTTGAGGTTAAACCTGTAATACCGTTTGGCGAACCATTTGGATTAGCAGGGTAAGCTTCAGTATTGTTGCCGTAGTTATCGATAAAACGCAACGCCACAGAACCGCTTGCTTCAATCGCTACAAGGTGAGCACTATCAGCAACCTCTACACGACCTTCGCCATGTGAAACAGCAATAGGCATATGTGAGCCAGCCATGTCATTTAAGAACAATGAATTAGACTTTTGCACTTCAACTAAACTAAAACGCGCTTCAAAACGTTCAGAGTTATTGCGAACAAAACGTGGCCATAAATCAGAACCAGGGATCAATTCATTCAGGTTTGATAGCATTTGACAGCCATTACACACACCTAATGCAAATGAATTCTCACGCTCAAAGAAAGTTTGGAATTGGTTACGCGCTTGTTCATTAAACAAGATTGACTTAGCCCAACCTTCACCAGCGCCTAATACGTCACCGTAAGAGAAACCACCACAAGCGACTAAACCAGCAAAGTCTTTCAATTGAACATCACCTGATAAGACATCACTCATGTGAACATCAATTGCAGAGAAACCAGCACGATTAAAGGCTGCGGCCATCTCTTGTTGAGAGTTTACACCTTGTTCACGCAGAATAGCCATGCGCGGTTGAACACCTTTAGCAATATAAGGCGCAGCAACATCTTCATTAAGATCAAAAGTTAACTTAGTTGATAGACCTGGATCTTTATCATCTAATTTAAGATCAAACTCTTGCTGTGCACATTCAGAATTATCACGTAACGATTGCATTTTAAGCGTTGTTTCAGCCCAAATACCACGGAACTCACTACGTTTTGCAGTTAATACTTCTTCACCATCACGAATAAATTCGATTTGGTCAGTTTCATTTAATGAGCCAATCACTAATGAACTTGACGATAAACCGTGTCCAGCAAGTGTATTTAATACTGCTTCTTTGTCTTCACGTTTAACTTGGATAACCGCGCCTAACTCTTCAGAGTAAAGGGCAGCAAAGTCATCACTTCCCACTTGGTCAAGTTTAACAGTCACACCGCAATGTCCAGCAAAGGCCATTTCAGTAATAGTAGAAAATAAACCGCCATCACTTCTATCGTGATAAGCCAGTAATTTTTGATCAGCAACTAAAGTTTGCACGGCATTAAAGAAGCCTCTTAATAGTTCAGGGCTATCCAAATCAGGTGTAGTTTCACCTAATTGCTTATAAACTTGCGCAAGTGATGAACCACCTAAACGGTTTTTACCATTACCTAAGTCAATCAGAATTAAATCAGTTTCACCTTGGTCTGTACGCAACTGCGGTGTCACCGTATTACGGATATCACGCACCGCGCCAAATGCGGTAATAATTAAAGATAGCGGAGAAATAACTTCTTTATCACTGCCATCTTCTTGCTGCCAACGTGTTTTCATTGACATTGAATCTTTACCAACAGGGATAGTCAGTTCTAATTCAGGACATAACTCCTCACCTACGGCTTTAACGGCTTCATACAAACCAGCATCTTCGCCAGGGTGACCCGTTGCTGACATCCAGTTAGCAGATAGTTTAATACGTTTGAAATCACCAATATCAGAACATGCGATATTAGTAATTGATTCAGCCACAGCCAAACGAGCAGAAGCACCAAAGTTAAGCAATGCAACAGGCGTACGTTCACCCAATGCCATCGACTCACCGAAGTACGTATCGTAACTTGCAGCTGTTACCGCACAATCGGCAACAGGCACTTGCCAAGGGCCAACCATTTGGTCACGCGCAACAAGACCGGTTACAGTTCTGTCACCAATCGTAATAAGGAAGGTTTTTTCAGCAATAGACGGTAAACGTAATAAACGCTCAGCTGCCCCTCTAACGGTTGCTCCAGAAAGATCTAACTTCTTACCTGTTGCTGTTTGCGTTTTAACATCGCGATGCATTTTAGGTGCTTTACCTAATAATACTTCTAACGGCATATCAATCGGTTTGTTATCAAATTCAGGATCGTTAAGTGTTAAATGCATCTCTTCTGTTGCTTCACCGATCACTGCATATAGTGCACGTTCACGCTTACAGATAGCTTCAAAAGTGGCTAAGTTTTCAGGCTTAACGGCCATTACATAACGTTCTTGAGATTCATTACACCAGATTTCATGCGGTGCCATGCTTTTCTCATCATTTGGAATAGCACGCAAATCGAAAATACCACCACGACCGCCATCATTCACAAGCTCAGGCATTGCATTTGATAAACCACCCGCCCCTACATCGTGAATAAATTGGATTGGGTTATCTTCACCCATCTGCCAACAACGGTCGATCACTTCTTGACAACGACGTTCCATTTCTGGGTTTTCACGCTGTACAGAAGCAAAGTCTAGATCTTCAGATGAAGCACCAGAGTCCATTGATGATGCAGCACCACCGCCTAGACCGATGTTCATTGCAGGGCCGCCTAATACGATTAACTTAGCGCCTACTGGAATTTCTTTTTTCTGAACATGTTCACGGCGAATATTACCTAACCCACCAGCCAACATGATTGGTTTGTGGTAACCACGGATTTCATTGCCGTTATGGCTTTCTACTTGCTCTTCATAAGTACGGAAGTAACCAAGAATATTAGGGCGACCAAATTCATTATTAAAGGCTGCGCCACCTAATGGAGCTTCTAGCATAATATCTAACGCAGAAACGATGCGGCTCGGTTTACCAAAGTCCGTTTCCCATGGTTGTTCAAAGCTTGGAATACGTAAATTAGAAACAGAGAAACCGACTAAACCAGCTTTAGGCTTAGAACCAATACCGGTTGCGCCTTCATCACGAATTTCACCACCAGAACCCGTTGCAGCACCAGGGAAAGGCGAAATAGCCGTTGGGTGGTTATGGGTTTCTACTTTCATCAAGATATCAATATCTTCATGGTGGTAACCAAATTCTCTGCCATCAACGCTTGGGAAGAAACGCCCTGCTTGATAACCTTCCATCACTGCCGCGTTATCTTTGTATGCTGATAATACATATTCAGGATGTAGTTCATGTGTATTTCGAATCATTTTAAACAATGATTTAGGCTGTTTTTGGCCATCAATTGTCCAATCCGCATTGAATATCTTATGACGACAATGCTCTGAGTTTGCCTGTGCAAACATCATTAATTCGATATCGTTAGGGTTACGACCTAACTTAATAAAGTTTTCAACTAAGTAATCTATTTCATCATCTGCTAGTGCTAAACCTAAACTCACATTGGCAGCTTCTAATGCGCTTCGGCCTTGGCCTATCACATCAACGCTTGTCATTTCACCCGCTTTACCGTGAACAAATAATGTCGCCGCATCATCCAATGACGTTAAAACTACTTCCATCATTCGATCATGTAACAATTCTGTTAATGCTTTGATTTGTTCTGGATTCAGTTCAGCACTGGTTTCAACATAATAAGCGATACCTCGCTCTAGGCGCTTCACTTTGGTTAAACCACAGTTTTTAGCAATGTCCGTTGCTTTTGAGGACCAAGGCGAAATGGTGCCAGGGCGTGGTGTCACAAAGAGTAGTATCCCTACAGGATCATGCTCTGCTATTTTCGGTCCGTAAGTTAATAGCTTTTTTAATACAGCTAACTCTTGGTCATTTAAAGAATCAGATAAATCTGCGGCATGCATAAATTCAGCATATAGGCCTGTCACAGGTAAATCTAACGCTTCACAGTTTTTCAACAACTGATTAACACGAAATGTCGATAAGGCAGGTGCCCCTCGCAAAATTTCCATAGGTTATTACTCTCGTTGGATAAATAAATGAACTTGGGTTTAGCTCTATATTATAAAAGAAAAGCATTTTTTATTAAATAGAAACACTCTATAGTCTGTGATAAATAAACCCGTTAATTGGTAAATAAATGGATATTTAAATCCTTTATTGGATAATGTGACCACTCGACTAACTGGATTGATACAACTGTCTATGAATAAACCTGTCTCTTTTACTCTTATTTCTTCTCGCTTAAAGATTTTTTTATCCATTATTTTGGTGTCTTTTATCAGCGCCTGTAACCCGTTTGTACACACTACAGACCTACAAGAAATGCAAAAACGCCGCACATTAATAATGGGCACCACCAACAGTTCATTAACCTATAACTATGATGGTGAGAATTACAGCGGTCTAGATTATGAACTTGGAAAGAAGTTTGCTAATTATTTAAAAGTAAAATTAGTAGTCAAAGAGTTCGAAAACTTAGACGATTTATTTTCAGCACTAGATAATAACGACATTGATTTTGCCGGGGCTGGATTAACGCTAACGCCTAATCGAGCAGAAAAATACCGTAGTTCCCCGCCCTACTATTACCTCACTCAAAAACTTGTTTACCACAAAGGTACCTATCGCCCGCGAGAAATGGCAGACATTAATGGCCCCGTGAGTGTGTTAAAAGGCAGTAGCCACGAAGAAAACATTAGTAAATCACAACAAGAATACCCAGACCTAGTGATCGATGTATTAGAGAACGAAGATCAAGAGTCCTTATTACGAAAAATAGCAGAAAAAGAGATCAAGTTTGCGATCGTAGACAGTACCACTTTGGCACAAAAACAACGCTACTATCCCGCACTAGCAGAAGCATTTACTATCAATGAAAAGCAGCCTGTAGCTTGGTTAATACGAAAAGCTCCTGACGATACTTTGTATTCAGCAATGATTGAATTTATGGGCAATCAATACAAATTAGGCACCATTGCAAAAATAGAAGAAAAGTACTTTGGTCATGTTGGACACTTCGATTATGTGGATACGCGTACCTTCTTAAAACGCATTACAAGCAAATTGCCAAAATACGAAACCTTATTTAAAAAATACGCGACACCAGATGTAGATTGGTTATTACTTGCCTCCGTAAGTTATCAAGAGTCACATTGGAACCCTAAGGCTCGATCTCCTACGGGTGTGCGAGGCATGATGATGTTGACCCTAGATACAGCCAAGTTTATCGGTGTCAAAAACCGACTCAATGCAGAACAAAGTATTGAGGGCGGAGCTAAATATCTGACTCAACTGATAAAAAGATTACCTGAAAGCATCCCAGAAGATGAGAAAATTTGGTTTGCATTAGCTTCCTATAATATAGGTTTAGGTCATTTATTAGATGTACGCCGAATTACTAAAATGCGTAAACAAAACCCCAATTCATGGGCCGATGTAAAAGATAACTTACCTCTATTGCATCAACGGAAATGGTACACAAAAACTCGCTATGGTTATGCACGTGGGCGCGAAGCACAACATTACGTAGATAATATTCGCCAATATTTGAAAACCTTGACTTGGCATGTACAAGAACAAGAAAAAGCACAAAGAATAGAAGCAGAAAAGCAAGCTGAAATAGAACGACTAGCAGCAATTGAAGCCGCAGAGAAACAAGCTGAAATAGATCGGTTAGCTGCAATCGAAGCGGCAGAAAAGCAAGCTGAAATAGATCGATTAGCGGCTATTGAAGCAGCAAAACAAGCGGAGATAGATCGTTTAGCGGCCATCGAAGCAGAGAAACAGGCCGAAGTCACACGTTTAGCTAACATTGAGGCAGAAAAACAAGCTGAAATTAAACGTTTGGCGGCGATCGCTGCGGCTAAAGAACAAGCTGAGTTAGATCGTTTAGCAGCGATTGAAGTCGCTAAGCAGCAAGCGAAAATAGATCGTTTGGCCGCGATTAAAGCAGAGAAAGAAAAAGCATTGAAAAAGGAAGCTGCGGAAAAGGCTGCTAAAAAAGCACTTGAAGCAGCATCCAGCGCGGCAATAAAAACACAAACGGATGCAACTTCAACAGACAAAAAATAAACATAAGCTCCCCGCAGTGAGCCGGCTTTGCTCACTGCTTTAATTATATTTTCTAAGTCTTTTTTTAATCACACATTTAAGCTGCGACCTTTTAATCAAGGCCTTTAATTAGGTCTTAATTGGGGCTACTCACTTATCGCAGCTATCATTCAAGATGCAAAAATTAGCAAGGTATGAAGGTAACTGTTTCTAAACATAAACCTTCGTTTAATACTATGTTTTCAATTTAATACGTTACATCTAAATTATGTACATCTATGTTAATTTAATATCCTAAACAGCCACGATCTGCCATTATTACTACTATACCGACACTATTACCATTACGGCATAAAATAGCTTAAAACTATCAAACCAATAAAAACAATCGATTTTAACTATCGAAATTATTGCAGTATTATCCTTACATCAAACAGAAACTAAATAAGCTAACTGATTAAGGTAATAAAATGAGCAAGCAAACGGTACAACAAATTATGCAAAAACAACCTCTTAGCGTGCAGTGTCAAACACCGTTGGCAGAGATTATTAAAGTATTGATAAGTAGTCAACAGGCACAATTACCCGTGATAAATAGTAGTCAGCAACTCATTGGTATGGTGTCGCTCATTGACTGCCAAAAAGCATTAATGATCAGCGCTTACCATTGTGATAAACCAGTTCGAGTAAACGATATAATGGCTAAAGAGTTTACTTTTTTAAAGGCCGATGAGGACCTTTCAGAAGTCGCGATTAAAACGCAAAAATACACAGAGAATATTTTCCCTGTACTTAATGAAGGGAAATTGATCGGAATAATGAAACGAGTTGATTTGTTAGTTCACCTACAACATAACTTAGCGCTTTGCTCACAGGCTCAATAAATCTAATTACTTATACTTGATTACTTACTTAACTACTTAACTACTTAATTACTTGAATTCAGGACTTATAAAAAGAGCGATGTTGGAATCCAAGTGTTTCAACATCGTAATATCCAAGCTTTCAAACATCATGGTGTAAGAGGGATTAAGTAATTAGTCCTTCTTTTCTATAGTAACTTGTATATTTTTGCTATTTCCAGCAAACCACTTTTGCACATATAAACTACCAACAATAGGCGCTTGCCCTTCTTCTGGTACTTCTTTATAACGTACGCTATTTTTAGTCTCTTTTTCAATTTCAAAATTAACCACTTTACTAGACATTACCTTTCTCTCCTTTGTTTGCCTGTTTAAGCGCCTTTTTCTCTTTGCGGCGACGCCTGAAAAAATCACTTATTTTATTCGCACACTGTTCAGCATAAATACCCGATGTCACTTCAATCTGATGATTTAAATGTTCATTACGTACTAAATCAAAAACACTGCCCGCAGCCCCCGTTTTATAATCACCCGCGCCATATACTAATCTTTTGATACGAGCGTGTACCAAAGCCCCTGCACACATAGGACAAGGCTCTAGTGTCACATATAGCGTACAATCAATAAGACGATAATTTTTTAATACTTTACCTGCATTAGTGATCGCGATAATTTCTGCGTGCGCACAGGCATTATGCTCAACAATAGAAAGATTCCAACCTTCTGCAATCACTTCATTATTTTTCACTAATACAGCACCAACGGGTATCTCACCGACGGCTTCTGCTTTATCTGCCAATGCGAGTGCATACAGCATCCAATCTTGGTCGTTATAGTCTGTAGTGTTTTGACTATTAAACTGGGCTTTTGGACTATTGGGCACTGTCGGGCTATTTACAATAGGTGATTGTTCTCGCGATACGGAGCAAGGTGTCATAGGAATATTATTCTCAGCCATAGGTACATCACCGCTAGGCGAGGAGGAGCTATAGCCTTCTATAGAACCACTGCAATCTGCTATAGAACCATTACAGTCTGCCATAAAATCACTACAGTCAAACTGTTGAAGCGTATCTTGATTTGATTTTTTACACATATCTTGATGCTATTAAGCTATAAAATAAGAGAATAATATAATGTTGTTAGTTCAACACCATATATGAGATAAACCCAGCCAGCGATTGCCAAATAAGGTCCAAAAGGTAATGGTCGACTTTGTTTGTCTTTAGAGGCGGCAATCACAGCAATGCCGATGATTGCACCTGCAAATGAAGATAATAGAATAATCAGCGGTAATGCCTGCCAACCAAACCAAGCCCCTAGTGCAGCCAGTAATTTAAAATCACCGTAACCCATCCCTTCTTTACCGGTGAGTAATTTAAACCCCCAGTAAATAGACCACAGGCTCAAATAACCAAATACCACACCGAGCAAAGCATCTTCTAGGCCAGTAAAAGTACCGGACATATTCACTAATAGCCCTAACCAAATTAATGGCAACGTGAGTTGGTCAGGTAACAGCATGGTATCGAAATCGATAAAAGTAAGGCAGATCAATACCCAAGTAAAAATCAAGGCAAATAAAGCGGGCCAACCAAAGGGAACAAAATATGCAACAGCAACGGACATTACCCCTGTCAGCAACTCTATACTTGGGTAACGCGCTGATATCTTGCAATCGCAATGCTTACAACGGCCTTTTTGAACTAACCAACTAATCAGCGGAATATTTTCAAGAGAGCCAATAAGGTGGCTACATTGAGGGCAACGCGAACGTGGCAACACGAGGTTAAAAGGTGTTTCGTCTAGGTCAATATTGGCTTCAGGGAAAGCATCTTTGCATTCGGCTTTCCAACTGCGCTCCATCATCACCGGTAAGCGATAAATAACAACATTCAAAAATGAACCAATCAATAGTCCTAAGATTAAAACAGTTCCAAAATAATAACTTGGAACTTGCTCCATTAGCATGATCACTTCATTCATAATTGCCTTAACTTTATCTATTAATTAATTGTGGATAATACCGATTGTATTAAGTATGTGCTCTATATAATTACGATTGGCATAATATCCTAATGATACTTTGAGATACAAAGTCAGCAAGGAAAATTTATGCAATGGATACATTTTAAGGTAAGTTTCATGTCCCTTAACCAGAAAGCGTAAATTCTAGGATCAATTCAGCATTGTTATAATAAACAAAGAAGTATCACTACTTGATATCGCACATGGTCGTGATAAGAAAGCTAGTTTGTAACAAAGCATTTGAAGTAGCGTGAGGATAAAAAACTACTTGAACCTATAAGAACAAGTAGTTTTAAGAAAGCGCATTTGTAAATAAAATAAATTAATTAGCGGCAGGCAAGCAAATTTCATCATCAGTAAAAAAGTAAGCAATCTCACGAGAAGCAGATTCAGGACTATCTGAACCGTGCACAGCGTTATAACGAGTCGAATCAGCATAATCTGCACGAATAGTACCTGCTGCTGCTTGAGTAGGGTCTGTTTTACCAATTAATTCACGGTAAGTAGGGATCACGTTCTCGCCTTGTAAAACCTGAACCATAATTGGACCTGAAGTCATAAACTCAACCAGTGGTTCGTAAAATTCTCTGCCTTTGTGTTCTGCGTAAAAACCTTCTGCTTGTTCACGAGTTAATTGCATCATTTTTGCAGCAACAATCGTAAAATGAGCATTCTCAAAACGCTGTAAGATGGCGCCAATTAGGTGTTTACCGACAGCATCTGGTTTAATAATGGAAAGTGTTCTTTCTAATGGCATAATAGCTTCTTAAATCGAGTTAATAGGAAGTGCAATATAACCCGTATAGATAGTCGCTATCAATGACAACATAACTATAGGGGAATTAATATCACATTTCATTTAGGCAGATGTTTATTTATCAAGCAACTTATAGTCGTTACCATTCAAGGAAATTCAACATTAAAATTCATCTTCGCAAACGAATCTTAACCAAGAAAATTATCTTTGGCGCTTTACTATTATTGACAGCTGTCTTTGGCTGGAGTTTTTTACCAAGTAGCCCAGGGAAAATGACATTAATTGATCAGCAATATCGCCAGTACTCTACAACTTGTCCTGCGCTCATTAATGTAAAAAGTACAGCGCCCACCGATGCGCTCAATAGTACGTTTTCTCTATTAAACTGGAATATTTATAAACAGCAGCATCAACAATGGTCTAAGAAGTTAAATGAATGGGCAAATCAAGCGGATCTAATCACTTTGCAGGAAGCTAAATATGACCAAGACTTGATCCATTTTAGCCAACAACAAAAACTGTCCTATTATCAAAACATTGCCTTTAATTACCAAAAACAAAATTATGGCGTTAATACATTTAGTCGCGTTCAAGCACAACAAGCCTGCGGAACGCGTTATTCTGAACCTTGGACCCTAGTTCCTAAAACAGGTATAGCAACGACCTATGCATTTAAAGACACAACACAATCATTATTATTGGTGAACTTACACGGTGTGAACTTCACTTTTACAGCTGAGCCACTTAAAGAGCAAGTTGCACCTTATATCCGACTTATTGAACAACATCAGGGGCCAATTATTATTAGTGGGGACTTTAATACTTGGAGTGAGGCAAGGACGGAAGAGATTATCGGCACACTAGTAAAAGCAGGCTTTAATGAAACACAGTTCTCTAAAGATCAGCGTCTGACTATTCTTGGCCTACCCTTAGATCATATATTTTTTAGAGATTTAGAAATGATTAATGCTAAAAGTATTGCAACGATTGCCTCTGACCATACGCCACAATTAGTCACCTTTAGTTTATTAACGAAAAATTAATAATAGGTAATAATAGATAATTGTTCGAGAAGTCGTATTTTGAATGCAGAGCTTATGTTTACAATATGGGTAGATACTTTGATGGGGAGTGTAAAACAGGAAATTTGGAGCCCTATATTGAATCTGCTAGATAAAAAATACGAGGCTAAAAAACACATGACCCCAGCACTTAATAAGCAAGGTCGTTTTATTGAGTTTGGGAGTATTAATAGATTTTTATATAGAAGTAATTTGGAGCGGTACACGAGACTAAAAAAACACATGACCCCAGCACTTAAAAAGCAAGGTCGTTTTATTGAGTTTGAGAGTATTAATAGATTTTTGTATGGAAGTAATTTGGAGCGGTACACGAGACTCGAACTCGTGACCCCGACCTTGGCAAGGTCGTGCTCTACCAACTGAGCTAGTACCGCTTCATAATTTAGTTTTAGTTTCATTTTTAAAATGTAGTTTGGAGCGGTACACGAGACTCGAACTCGTGACCCCGACCTTGGCAAGGTCGTGCTCTACCAACTGAGCTAGTACCGCTTCATCTAAAACTAATTGGAAATTATCTTAAAAGTAAATATGATATTCAACTTTAAGATTTGGAGCGGTACACGAGACTCGAACTCGTGACCCCGACCTTGGCAAGGTCGTGCTCTACCAACTGAGCTAGTACCGCATCACATTTTCCTGTAACAAATTTTCTAATAAAACCAGAACTAAGGCATTTGGTGACGCCCCTTTGTTACGAGCCCGAATTATAGAGATGGCGTTAATGATTGCAAGCTTTTTTTAGCTAATTTAAGCTTAACAAAGCTTACATGCAGATTTTTCAACCAAATCATTACTAACTTGCTTGAAAAGCGAACTAATAACTAAAAAAATGCTTTTGATAATGCTGTAATTCAGAAATAGACTCTTTAATATCCTGTAACGCTAAATGTGTTCCGGTTTTTTTATGTGCTTCAACCATCTCAGGAGCCCAACGACGACCTAACTCTTTAATCGTACTAACATCAATATTGCGGTAATGAAAGAAAGCTTCTAAGGTCGGCATATGTTTGACCATAAAACGACGATCTTGGCCAATACTATTACCACATAATGGAGCTGCACCTGCCGGCACCCATTTTTGTAAAAACTCAAGCGTCTCTTTCTCCGCTTGTTCACAACTAATTTTGCTTGCTTTAACACGTGCAGTTAAACCAGAGTTACCGTGGTGCTCAGTACACCACTCATCCATGGCATCCAGAGCTTGATCACTCTGATGAATAACAAACTGTGGGCCTTCCGCTAAGATATTCAAATCACTGTCAGTTACAATCGTTGCAATCTCAATAATTTTATCACTATCAGGATTTAATCCTGTCATTTCTAGATCGATCCAGACCAAATTATTTTTGTTCATTTTGTTAACCACCCTTTTCTCTTGATGAATAGCTTTATTATTTAAAAAATATAGTATGATACGCCATTCAAATCACCAGTGGTAGCAAAGGAAGCCTGTGGCTAAGAAGAAAAAACTCAGTAAAAACCAAGTTCGTCGTGTTCAAAGCAATCATAACAAGCGCTTAACACCCAAAAACGATAAACAATGGGATGAATCTGAACTAGGTCCGCAGCTGGAAGGGTTGGTGGTTAGTCGGTTCGGTCAACATGCTGACATTGAAGATCAAGATGGCAAAGTAGAACGTTGTACCTTACGCCGTTCAATTCGTTCATTAGTAACTGGCGACCGCGTTGTATGGCGTGCAGGAAAAGAATCTCACCAAGGTATTAGTGGTGTTATTGAAGCTGTGCATCCTCGTAAAACCGTATTAACACGACCAGATTATTATGATGGTATTAAACCCATCGCAGCTAATATTGACCATATTATTATTGTTAGCTCCATTGCACCTGAGTTTTCTCGTAACATTATTGACCGCTACTTAGTTGCCTGTGAAGATATTGGGATCACACCAATTATCGTTTTAAACAAGGTTGACCTATTAGACACAGAGTCAGCAAAAATCATTGATCAAGAATTACAGAGTTACCGTAATATTGGCTATCAGGTTTTGTATAGTTCAATGCATGGCGATGGTCTAGACGATTTAAAATCAGTTATGAAAGATAAAATCAATATTTTTGTAGGCCAGTCTGGCGTGGGTAAAACGTCATTACTGAACATGTTATTGCCTGAAGTTGAAGCTGTTACAGGTGAAATTTCAGAAGGTTCTGGTCTTGGTAAACACACCACTACCACAGCCCGTTTATATCACTTCAGCGATGGTGGCGATTTAATAGACAGCCCAGGAATACGTGAGTTTTCATTGTGGCACTTAGAAGCTGAACGCATTGCAAGTGGTTTCATTGAATTTAGAGAGCACCTAGGTGGTTGTCGTTTTCGAGATTGTAAACATCAAGCAGATCCAGGTTGTGCCTTAGTTGCAGCCGTTGAAGAAGGTAAAATTGATAGGGCGCGCTTTAAGAGTTTCTTACGTATTTTAGAAACCATGGATGATGCAAAAAATGCACGTCACCGCGATCCAAATATCTACTAAAATAGACGTTTATAAAAAAGTACAATTGAAAACCGTATTTAAAAAAATTTAAAACGGTAAAAAACAGAGATTAATTAATATTTAAAAGCAGAGAGTTTTACTATGAGCGATAAACTAAAAATTATTGGCCAATACCTTTTACCTAAACACCTTGTTACTTTATTAGCAGGTAAATTAGCGAATGCAAAAATGGGTAAGTTCACGACATTTTTAATTACTAAATTTATTAAGCAATTTAAAATCGACATGAGTGAGGCAAAGCATTCTGAGGCTGCTGACTTTGAGACCTTTAATGACTTTTTTACACGTGAATTAAAAGCAGGTTTACGCCCGATTATTGAAGGCGACAACAACCTAGCAACCCCCGTTGACGGATGTGTTAGCCAACAGGGAGACATTAAAGCGGGACGTATTTTTCAAGCTAAAGGCCATGACTTTAGTTTACGTGAATTATTAGGCGGACGAGATGACGTCGCAGCTCCCTTTGATGACGGTATTTTTTCTACCGTTTATTTAGCACCTAAAGATTATCACCGTATCCATATGCCAATTACGGGTAAATTAGAGCAAATGATTTTTATCCCTGGTGACTTATTTTCAGTTAACCCATTAACTGCGCAAAATGTTCCTAACTTATTTGCTCGAAATGAACGTGCCGTTGCTATTTTCTCAACAGCAATCGGACCAATGGCGATGGTATTAGTGGGCGCAACTATCGTAGGCAGTATTGAAACGGTTTGGGAAGGCACATTAACGCCACAAAAAAATAAAGAGATTCAATATTGGGATTATCAGGATCAAGAGATCATCTTGCAAAAAGGGGCTGAAATGGGTCGCTTTAAACTAGGTAGCACCATTGTTGCGTTATTCCCTAAAGACAGTATTGAATTTAGCGACGCTTTAGCACCTTCAAGCGTGACACGTTTGGGCGAGCTATTTGCAACCGTAAAATCTTAGTAGACCTTAGACCTTAGACCTTAGACCTTAGACTCACAGCATAACAAGGCTTGTCATGACAGTAATATCAAGTGAACAATATTTAAAAAAAATCTTATTAGCCCCTATTTATGAGGCAGCGATTGAAACTAAGCTACAGCCACTAAATAAGCTATCTGTTCGTTTAAATAACCATATTTTATTAAAACGTGAAGATTTACAACCGGTTCACTCTTTTAAATTACGTGGTGCGTATAACAAGCTTTCAAGTCTCAGTGACCAACAAAAGAAAAATGGTGTAATTGCAGCCTCGGCTGGTAACCATGCTCAAGGTTTAGCTTTATCAGCTAAAAAGATGGGTGTTAAAGCCACTATAGTGATGCCTAAAACCACACCAGAGATTAAAGTTAATTCGGTACGCACTTTTGGTGCAACAGTAGTCTTATTTGGTGAGAGTTTTGATGCTGCCAACGCACATTCGTTGGCGCTTGCAAAGGAGCACGGTTACACCTTAATCCATCCTTTTGATGATCCTGATATTATTGCAGGACAAGGCACGGTAGGAAAAGAACTATTACAACAAGATGCACATATCGATAAGATATTTGTACCGGTTGGTGGCGGTGGATTAGCAGCGGGGATCGCCGTTTATATCAAGCAATTATTACCGCATATTCAAATTATTGCAGTGGAACCGGAAGATGCAGCTTGTTTAAAAGCCGCTTTAGCTGCTGGCGGCCCAGTGACATTACCTAAAGTAGGTTTGTTTGCAGACGGTGTGGCAGTAAAAACCATTGGTCGAGAAACGTTCCGCTTATGTCAGCAATATATTGATGATGTGATCACGGTTAGTAGTGATGAAATTTGCGCTGCGGTTAAAGATATTTTTGATGATACGCGTGCAATAGCAGAGCCTGCTGGAGCTTTATCATTAGCCGGATTAAAAAAATATGCACAACAACATCAACTAAAAGATCAACGCCTTACCGCTATTTTAAGTGGTGCAAACGTTAACTTTCATAGTCTACGTTATGTTTCTGAACGTTGTGAATTAGGTGAGCAAAATGAAAGTATCTTAGCGGTTACCATTCCCGAAAAACAAGGTGCTTTCTTAGCTTTTTGTAATCAACTAGATGGCAGAGCCATTACTGAATTTAACTATCGTTATAGCGATAGCAAGCAGGCTAATATTTTTGTTGGCGTAAGAACACCCAATGGCTTTGAAGAATTAACCGGTTTAACAGAAAACCTCACCATTGCAGGTTATACGGTTACCGACTTAAGTCACGATGAAACCGCTAAATTACATGTTCGTTATATGGTGGGTGGTGTGCCTTCTCAACAGTTAACGGAACGTTTATATAGCTTTGTATTTCCAGAACACCCTAATGCCCTGCTTAAATTTTTAAATTTATTAGGTATGCATGCCAATATCACTTTATTTCATTACCGTAACCATGGTGCGGCATATGGGCAAGTACTCGCAGGGTTTGAAGTCAGTGATACTCAGGTTGACGAGTTTAGTGAACACCTAAATGCGCTAGGCTACAGTTATAAAGATGAAACTAATAACCCCGCTTATCGTTACTTTTTATCACATACTAATAACGATTAAGGTAACGCGATGCTACCTTTTTTAACGCCACTTAAAATAACCAAAATCATACAAAAGCTAACGCGTAATATGACTTGGCCTGCAATGTTTGGCCTGATCATAATGCAAGCAGCGATTACTTATGTTTTATTTGTTTTTGCTAATGAGAGTGCTCTAACTGAGCACCCGTTGCAGTTTTTTTATTATAATATGGTGGTCGTTTCAACGGTTGGTTTTGGTGACTTTAGTCCGGAAACAAACTTTGGTAAATTGATTGTTGCCTTCTGGCAAATTCCGTCTGGATTAATTGTATTTGCTTCATTTATTGGAAAAACCACCCAATTATTCATTGATATAGCGAGAAAGAATATGAACGGCAGTAATGACTTTTCACACTTAACCGGGCATATACTGCTGTTTTGCTGGGACAAACACTCAACGAAGCAAGTCATACAGTTAATTCTTGGCGATAAAAAACGCCATAATCGTCAAATATTATTATGTGTCACTGAAGATATGGAGAACCCGTTTCCAGAAATTGATGAGGTTTCCTTCGCTAAACTAGACTCGTTTTCCGACACGCAAGAGCTCAATAGAGTTGGCCTAAAAACAGCTCAACGTATTATTATCGACGGCAGTACGGACGATGAAACCTTATCCATAGCCCTCAGTATTGCTACCTTCACTGATAAGAATGCGAATATAACCGCACACTTTTTTGACGAAAGTAAAGCCAAGCTATTAAAGATTCACTGCCCCTATATTGAATGCAGTATCGACAACAGTGCACAAATAATGGTAAGAAGCATGCAAGACCCTGGTTCAAGCCAAGTCACCGAGCGATTGCTTTCAACGTTAAACGGCGCCACCTTATACAGTATTTTAATCCCCGATTTGATCAGCGACACTAGCTTCGGTGAGTTATTTCAGACATTCAAACAACGCTACGATATGATCTTAATAGGCTTTAGCAAAGATAAAAGTGGCAATGATATGAGTTTAAACCCAACCAATGATGCGATAGTTAGCGCGGGTTATCACCTTTATTATATTGCCAATGAACGCCTTTATGTTGAAGATATTGATTGGCAAGATATCAATTAGTATTTGCTCAATATTCGTGAAATATTTGCAGAGTGTTCGTTGAGCGCTCTTTGAATGATCACTCCCTATTTTGTTCATTTTGATGCTAGGACGCAGCGATAATGAGTATAGAAACAAGCGCGACTTCATATCAATCATTAACCTCAATAGTAGCTGAAAACACACCTCTTTGGTTCCAACAAGGCGGGGTAATGGGCATGATTATGTGGTTATTACTGTTGTTATCTTTTGTCACAACTATTGTGACACTAGAACGCTTGTTCTTTTGGACTGTTTATTATTTTCAACGGGAGCGCTTTACACTACAAGAGTGTTTTGCCGCTTTAAATAAACACCAAAAGACCGACGCCTTATTGGCCTGTCAAAAAACATCGACACCCGCATTAAAAATGTTGGCTCATGGTATTGAAGGGTTACCTACTTCTCCCATAGAAAAAATGCAAGCCTATGCTGCTATACAGATAAATAAGCTCTCACGAGGACAATCGTTATTGCGTACTATCGCCATCATTTCTCCGATGCTAGGGGCGATAGGTGCTTTGCTGTGCTGCATTGCGCTTCTACCGATTATTGCAGAAGAAAATAGCAGCAATAATCAAGGGCTGTTAGTGATGATTTCGCAGGCATTAGTTCCAGTAGCGGCTAGCCTCATTGTGATGATTTTGGCTTTATTACCTTATCACTTGTTTGGTGTTTTTATTAACACAGTACGCTTACATCTAGACACCATACTTGCTAAGTTTAATCACCTTTGCCAACAGCAAAGCTTAATCAATAGCACAACCAACAACTTAGCCAATGAAGCGACGCTGATTGTTAACAATACGCTGCAGACAACTCCAACGGAAAACATTCAAAATGGTCCCGTATCAGAACAAACAAGCATGCCTTATCATTATGAATTTTCGAAGGAAACGGGGGAGGTAAATGTAACTATTCATCCTCAAACTGAAGACATCAAACGAGTCAGTCCATCTTCAATTGCTAAAATGTATGATCAAACACTCGATCCTACTGATGCGAATACAGATGAAAAGCCTATACTAAAGAAATAACTTATTGGCATTGTTATCCCCATTAAGTTGTTATGCTCATTAATTTTCAAGGTCCATTAATTTTCAAAGCCAAAACAGACTAACAACTTCAACGGACATTAAGGCACCTAGTATATGAAATCAGCTTATCACTACTTCCCTTTTATTATCATAAGCTTTTTATTATATGCAGTATTTTTCTATTTTCATGAAGATCTATTACCAAGCAATCAAGTTAAGCAGTTAACAACAAAAAAGGTAACGGAAATAACCCAACCGATATTAACAGAAACACCGATAACCAAAGCAGCCTCACCTTTGAAAATATCCGCTTCTACAACAATAATCAAAGAACAAGAAGCGCCCCTTACTAGTAATCGACAGCACATTAATCAACAACGAAGCGACCAAAAACTGCAGATAGCACCGCAATCTAAACAACAGGCAGCATCAATAATTGATAGCATAACCGAACAACAATCGGCATCCATCACAACAGAAGCTTATCTGTTAGAAGTAATCCAACCCGATTATCAACAGGCTAAAACACGCCATCAACACAGTATTAAAAATCATCTGAGTACCGACGATGCGCTATTAAAAGAGTTTATATTTAACCAAAATATGATTAACTTACCTGCTCTAATTCCTAAAAAAATAACTAACAGTAAACCGAGTAAAAAAGTAAAAAATATCAGCTCCTCCTCCGGCGGCCTTAATGACGACGGCCTTAATGAAAATAGGGTTTTAACATCCATTGCTTCGACATTACCGATTAATAATCCAGCACAAATTATTCGTAATAATAAAATTAAAATCATAGCAAAACAGCCACCAGAGCAGGTTTCAAGGTCAAGAATAGAACCGACAAGGATCAAAGCAAAAAGTATCGATAAACCAACGATATTACAGGAAGCCGTCGCCATTTCAGGTAAAAAGCCTAAATACCCTCAGCGGGCAGCTTTAAGACAACAAAAAGGACAAGTAAAAGCAACAATGATAGTCATGAAAAATGGACAAACGATGGCGGTAAAATTAACAACATCTAGCGGTCATGAAATGCTTGATAAAGCCGTATTAAACTTTATAGAAAACGAGCGGTTTATGCCCGCGTTGAAAGGGCAAGATAAAATAAGCAGTGAGCAGTCATACTCATTTAGCTATCAATAGCGAGCAGTTAAAAACCAGTTGGAAGCTAATTAAAAAATGATTAACAACCGCAGGTTATCTAAGGGGTAAGGGTATCATTAGAAAGCAGTCATTTTACCTGGCGTATTTCCTCTGTATCAATCAATTTAATACAGAGGAATAGGTGACAGTTTATGCTTTATTTAGGACAACTTATTCTTTATAACATATCAATCAATTGCAGCCATGTCACCACTTGCTTCTAACCACATTTTACGGTCTCCAGCACGTTTTTTAGCGAGCAACATATCCATCATTTCCATCATTTTATCAGCATCATCGATAGTCAATTGTACTAAGCGACGTGTATTCGGATCCATGGTGGTTTCACGCAATTGTAGAGGGTTCATTTCACCCAGACCTTTGAATCGTTGAACGTTAACTTTGCCACGTTTTTTCTCTGCTTTAATGCGATCTAATATGCCATCTTTTTCAGACTCATCTAAAGCATAATAAACCTCTTTACCGATATCGATTCGATATAGAGGTGGCATTGCCACATAGAAGTTACCGGCTTCAACAACAGCTCTAAAATGACGAACAAACAAAGCACAAATTAAGGTCGCAATATGTAATCCGTCGGAATCCGCATCGGCAAGAATACAAATCTTTCCATAGCGTAATCCAGACAAGTCTGTAGAGGCAGGGTCAATACCAATTGCTATTGATATATTGTGAATTTCTTCTGAGCTTAAAATGACATCGGACTCATCTTCCCAAGTATTTTTTATTTTACCTCGTAATGGCATAATCGCTTGAAATTCACGGTCTCGAGCTTGTTTCGCACTACCGCCAGCGGAGTCCCCTTCAACTAAAAACAGCTCTCCTCGCATTGGATCTGGTGTGGAACAATCAGTTAATTTACCTGGTAAAGCAGGCCCTTGCGTGATTTTTTTACGTGCGACTTTTTTGCTTTTACGATTACGAGCTTGGGCATTATTAATACAGAATTCAGCTAAGGCTTCCGCCTCATTTACATTTGCGTTTAACCATAAACTAAAGGCATCTTTAACAACACCTGAAACAAAAACTGAACATTGACGAGAAGATAAACGTTCTTTTGTTTGCCCTGCAAATTGTGGCTCTTTAATTTTTACAGACAGTACATAGCTGCATTTATCCCAGATATCTTCCGGACTTAATTTAATACCACGTGGTAGAATATTACGAATATCACAAAATTCGCGCATCGCATCTAACAAGCCTTGTCGGAAACCATTAACATGCGTCCCACCTTGCGAGGTTGGGATCAAGTTAACGTAACTTTCAGTAATAGAGTCGCCGCCTTCTGGCAGCCATACCACGGCCCAGTCAGCCATTTCACTGTTGGCAGAAAACTTACCAACAAAAGGCACAGATGGTAATAATTCGTTCTCTGCAACGGCTTCTAATAAATAATCATTTAGGCCATCTTGATAGCACCATTCATAATTATTTTTATTCACTTTATCTTTAAATTTAATAGTTAAACCCGGACATAGTACGGCTTTAGCTTTTAATAAATGTAATAGACGTGAAACAGAGAATTTAAAACTATCAAAGTATTTTGGGTCAGGCCTAAAGTGTACGCTAGTACCGGTATTACGCTTTCCACAAACGCCGATTTCACTTAGTTCTTCTACTTTGTCACCATTTTCAAAGGCAATATGAAATATTTTTGCATCACGACGAATTTGTACATCAACACGCGTAGAAAGCGCATTAACTACGGAAATACCAACACCATGCAAACCACCAGATATTTCATAATTTTTACCAGAAAATTTACCGCCGGCGTGTAACTTACAAAAGATTAATTCAACACCTGAGATTTTCTCTTCTGGATGCATATCAATCGGCATACCTCGACCATCATCAATAACTTCCAATGACTGATCTTCGTGAAGTATCACTTGAATAGAACTTGCATGACCTGCTAATGCTTCATCTACCGAGTTATCAATTACTTCTTGAGCTAAATGATTTGGTCGATTGGTTTCAGTATACATACCAGGTCGATGACGAACGGGATCGAGTCCGTTTAATACTTCAATGGAATCTGAATTATATTGTTCGCTCATGCATGCACCTATGGTTATTCTGTTTAATAATGATGAAGTTTAATGGTTGTTAATTCTGCGCGTAAGTTACCACAGAACAAAACAGTTGATTGTATGTATTTAGTAAAGAAAATGAATTATTTCTGCAACATAACGTTCAAAGCCGATAAAGCTATGATCGCCCCCATTTTCACAGGTTATTTTACATTGTTTATATTTTTTTATTGCATCTCGGTAGTCTAAAACTTCATCTTTCTGTTGTAATAACACCCAAATATTATCTGGATAGTTAATTTGCTCTACATGTAAAGCCTTGAGCTGTTCAATATAATCAGCGTTAATAATGTATTGCTGCTGAAGATAGGGATGAGTCTGCTCACCTTGGTAGAAATCTAGCAAAATATTGGGTGTTACTGCGGGGTTAATGAGTACCACTTTTACCGCATATTGCTGAGCCACCTTGGTCGCTAGAAATCCACCTAAAGAACTACCCATAACTCCTATTTCACATCCATCATATTGTTTGAAGATAGATTCAATGACAGACCACATATCTTCAGGGTAGACGGGAAGTTGTGGGCAAACGAAATGAATTTCAGGATGTTCTAACAACAAATAATCACGCATTTGTTGTGCTTTAAGTGATGCAGGAGAGCTATGAAAACCATGAAGTGAAAGTAATACTTTGGTTATGTTAGCGGTTGTCATTTTGCCTCTTATTTAACTTCAGGCCAGTGTAATGCAAACAGAAGTTATTTTGTTTCTATAAGTTAATAATTTAATAAGCTAATAAGTTAAATTTAAAAATATTATTGGTTTTGTTCGCTGCTATAGGGACTATAAAAGCAATAACGGCTTACTGCAGAATAGTTTAACGAAAAAATAGCTACGCTAGCTTGTTTTACTTATTCCGCATTGAGATTATTTAGTATCCGGTCGCATTCACATCAGTAACAAACTCTCCAATATCAATACGCTCAACTTGGGTGTTTATTTTACCTGATTTTGTAAGTGTTAAATAGCGATATCCAGGTGCTTTATCATCAACAGCAAAATCATCACTTTGTGGTTTAAATTGTACACAGGTAGATGGACTGGTTAGGTAACGTACCCCTTTTTTGGTGACATCAAAAGCTTGGTGAACATGACCAGATAAAACCGCTTTCACATTATTGAACTGACTGATCAGCTCAATAAGCTGCGCATTGTTTTTCAAAATATGTTGGTCTAACCAAGCCGAACCTACGGGCAACACATGGTGATGAATTGCAATCAAGGTATGTTTGTTTGGGTGCTGCTTAAGCTTATCTTCTAGGAAAAATAATTGTGACTCACTGAGGTGGCCGTAAGGTACGCCTGAGACTTGAGAGTCCAGTAAAATAATTTGCCAATATTCGCTGATGATTTGTTTGGTTTGCGCAAGTCCTTCGTTCAACAAAGCAGGCAACATCACTTCTTGCATATCATGATTGCCTGGCAACCAATAACAAGGCATTTTTAATGTTTTAATACGCTCACTGAAATCAACATAAGACTGAGTAGAATGATCCTGTGACAAATCACCGGTGCACAAAACTGCAGCACATTTAGCGGTGTATTGCTGGGCATGCTCTATAACAGCATCATAACTATCGACTGTTTTAATGCCTAATAAGTCTTTTTCTCTGTCAGCAAAAAGATGGGTGTCGGTAATTTGTAATAACTTTACCTCCCCCTTGTGATCCGCATTTAGCGTTGCTACCGTCTGAAGTACACCATTCATTTTTATATTATTCACTCTAAGTTTTATAGTTAACACACCACGCTAAATGGTCATTTTTATTAAAATTCAGTTATTTATTTTATCATTCTCACAATAATGAAAAGGAATTAATGATTAAAAATGTCGACAAAAGCACATTTTAATAACTCTAAATGTGTAGTGAGTAAAAAAATAAGTAAAAAATTAAATATTTAAGCCATTTTTATAATTTAGTTGCAACCACTGCAATCCAATAATAGTTGCCGCATTATCAATCTTTCCAGATTGCACCCATTGGTAAGCTTGCTCTCTAGGGACCACATGAACTCGAATATCTTCCCCCTCTTCAGCTAAGCCAAAAACACCTTCCACATTACGACTATCGACATTCGCTACAAATAAGTCGATAGTTTCAGTGGTACCGCCGGGGCTCACAAAATAACTGAGCATAAATTGGCATTGATCAATCACTAATCCTGCTTCTTCAAATGCTTCTCGCTTTGCCACCTCTTGTGCATCTTCACCTTCATCAATCATGCCGGCAATTAATTCTAACAACCAAGGAGACTGCTTGCTATCCATCGCGCCAAAACGAAACTGTTCAACTAAGATCACCGCATCTTGTGCTTTGTCATAGGCTAATAAAGCCGCCGCTTTTCCTCTTTCAAAAAATTCACGTTGAATAGGTTTGCTCCATTCACCAGAAAATAATTTATGCTTTAAAGTAAATTTATTGCATTTAAAAAAACCTTTATAAAGTGATTCACAGCCTAATATTTCTACATCATTTTTGTCGTACATTATTTTCCCTTTCATTATTTGTTTTACATCAGCAGTAACCTGATATGAGTTGAAATCACTCGTTTAGGGCACGTTTGCAATATCGCTAATGACCTATGATTGAGCGTGTAAATGAAATACTTAAATGCATAAACTGCACCAATAAACGATTTACTCATTTTTTAAAAAGTTATAGGATAAACATTATGATTAATGATTAAAGTTAATGATGACACAGACACACAATTTTTTTAAAATCGCTTTAAAAATCATTTGTATATAGTGAAATCCCTATTATAAAGCAAAAAGAAATGCAATTTAATTCAAATTTTTATTGTATTATTAAGCAACAAGTAATAGTTAAAAATAGTTTTTTATAATACCCTACAATATTAAAAATTAGCCTTTCTTCATATTAGCAAAAACACATTCAACAGGATTTCCATACCATGAATTTAAAACGCCTTTATATTGCAAGCTTACTAGGCTTATCAAGTGTTGCCGTCAATGCTGATACGCTACAACAAGTTTATGAAACAGCCAAATACAAAGATCCCATTATTTTAAAAAGCAAGGCACAATATGATGTGTTTGTTGAGCAAGTATCAGAATCAAAATCGGTTTTATTACCACAAATTGGTTTTGGGTTAGATGCCAACCACGTGCAATCAAGCATTAGTACTAATACCAACACCAACTATGGCGCGAGTCTAGAGCTAACACAGTCACTTTATAATGGCACTTACTGGCAACAAACTGATATAGCAGAGAAACAAGCAACACAATACGCTGCTATTTACGGTTATGCCGCTCAAGATTTATTATTCCGCGCTGCTACTGCATATTTTGATGTATTACGTGCCGACGAATCAGTTAAATCTGTGCAAGCGAACAAGCGTGCTGTTGAGCGTCAACTAGAACAAACTAAACAACGTTTTGATGTGGGTTTAATTGCTATTACCGACGTGCATGAAGCGCAGGCTGAGTACGATAGAACAGTGGCTGATTTAATCACAGCAGAAAATACACTGGCTAATAATTATTACTTGTTACGTGAATTAACTGGTGAAGATGTTAAACAAGTTGCGTACTTAAACACTAAAACATTTGACCCACAGCCACTTGAAGGTGATGTGAAAATTTGGCGTAACAAAGCGTTAGAGTATAATTTAGATTTACATAGCAAACGTATCGCTAAAGAACTGGCTAAAATGAATATAGAATTAGCTGAAGCGGGTCATGAGCCAACGCTCGATTTCACCGCTGGTTTAGGTTACAACGATTATAATTACCATGATTCAAACTCAACATCTTATGATGCAACAGCCGCTACTTTTGGGCTTAGCTTAAATGTGCCTATTTACACGGGTGGCGGTATTACTTCTCGTGTTAAACAAGCACAATTTAACTATGTTGTAGCAAGTGAAGATCTAGTACAAAGCTTCCGTAGTACTGATGCACAAATCAACAGCGGTTATAACAACGTACAAGCTTCTTTAAGTTCTATTCGCGCTTACGAGCAAACGGTTGTTTCATCACAAAGTGCATTAGATGCTGCTGAAGCAAGCTTTGAAGTAGGAACTCGTACTATCGTTGACGTTCTGGATGCTACTCGTAACTTATACAGCTCTGAAAACTTATTAGCCAATGCTCGTTATGATTACATTATTAACATGCTGCAACTAAAACTATCAGCGGGTACATTATCTGAGAAAGATATTTTTGATATCTCTGCAGGATTAACAGATGTATCAATGAGCCCAGATGCGAGTGTTTCTGAGATTTCAAAAGCTAAAAAGTAACAACACTAAAATAGCAATTCATCGACATTGTTATTAACATAAAATACTAAGTTCTAGCATCAAATTAAAAAGTACTAAATTAACTAGTGCTAAGATCAAAAAAGGGAAGCTTCTGCTTCCCTTTTTATTATCGTCAATTTTCAATTAATCTTAACGTTCATTACGAATTGTTTTAATGATCTCGGTTGTTGAGCAGCCATCTTTAAACTGCAGTACTCGTACCTCGCCACCATTGGCAATGACTTCTGCACCGCCAGCTATCTGTTCAGGAGTATAATCTCCACCTTTAACCAGTAGATCAGGTAAAACACCTGCAATCAAACGCTGTGGGGTATCTTCACAGAACTCAACCACCCAATCCACAGCACCTAACCCCGCTAACACAGCCATACGTCGGTCGGCAGTATTAATAGGACGACCTTCCCCTTTTAAATCACGCACAGACTGATCACTATTAACTGCAACAATTAGTCTATCGCCTTGTTCACGAGCAGTATTTAAATAGGAAACATGGCCAGCATGTAAAATATCAAAGCAGCCATTAGTCATGACGACCTTTTCTCCACGATGCTGCGCTAATTTTACTGCTAATTGTAATTGGCTTTCGGTTAGCACACCAAAGCCAATCTCTTGTTGGCTATAGACTGCATTTGCTAACTCAATGGTATTCACTGTTGAAGTACCAATTTTGCCTACCACAACACCTGCACCAGCATTAGCTAGCGCACAAGCATCTTCAAAGCTGCTACCTGCAGCAATTGAGGCCGCTAATACCGCAATCACTGTATCCCCTGCACCGGTCACATCAAAGACTTCTTGAGCTTGAGTCGGTAGGTGAAAAGGTTCTTCATGCTCACGGATCAAAGTCATACCATGCTCACTACGAGTCACTAACAAGGCTTCTAGTTGTAAATCTTTAATTAACTGCCTAGCACGTTCAAATAGTTCTTGATCATTTTTACAATGCCCCACAACCCCTTCAAATTCAGAGAGATTAGGCGTAAGTAGTGTAGCGCCGCGATATTTTTCAAAACTCGTCCCTTTAGGGTCAACCAAGACTTTGACGCCTCGACTTTTGGCAAGTTGAATCATTTTTTGTACGTCAGCCAATGAGCCTTTATTGTAGTCAGAAAAGACAATCACTGGATTAGACTGATCTAATGCGGTGCTCATCTTATTAATCATTGCTGTACTATCAACATCAGCAAATGACTCTTCAAAATCTAAACGAATTAATTGTTGGTGGCGGCTTAATACGCGTAATTTTGTAATTGTCGGTGCATTAGCAACGGTGACAAAATCTGTTTCTACGTGTACGGAATGCAGGCTGTCTTTAATCGATTGTGCGGCTTCATCGTCGCCCACTAAGCCCACTATTTTTGACTTTGCGCCTAATGCAGCAATATTCAGTGCAACGTTTGCCGCCCCACCAGGACGTTCTTCTATTTGTTTAACGTTAACGATAGGCACTGGCGCTTCAGGAGAGATACGTGCTGCAGGACCATGCCAATATCTATCTAGCATGACATCACCGACAACTAATACGTTTGCTTGCTCATATTCAGGTAAGGTTATTTTCATTTTATCTCTCTCTAGGGCGTTTATCGGCTTAGATTATCACAGACCTTATTAAATCACATTTTCAAAACGGACTATTTGATGTTTTTGAGCAGATAAAATCCCATAATCAAACACTCATAAAGTAAATTCGACACAAGATATTCACGCAGCTAGAACTCGTGTTGTTAGGACTCAGGTAACTTTTTGATAAAGAGAAGTAAAATAAGCATTATTACGACTAACATTAATTGTAAAAACAGCTGTCCTATCAATAAAAGGATAGAGATCAGGAAACTAATGACAATACTTAAATAAATAATCGGTTTACGTTGTTTATTGATTTTTTTGTGGGCTTGCCAATGTTTTAAATCATCGCCAACAGCAGGTAGATTTAATAACCACTGTTGAAAACGTGGTGAGCTTTTAGAGAATCCAAAGAGTGCCAATATAAAAAAAGGCGTAGCGGGGAGCAAAGGTAAAATAACACCTAGTAGTCCGAGTAATGTTGCGCAGCAGGCAACTGTGAATAAGGTATATTTAATTAAATTTTGTAACATTTAACCTTTCCCCTTATCTTAAAAATTGCCAAAAAAAAGGCCTGCATTAAGCAGACCTTTTTATTATAGCAATTTTGCAACTTACATTTCTCAACCAATTTTAATTAACTGAGAAAATGAAATTACTTACCTAGCTTCTCTTTAATACGAGCAGCTTTACCAGTAAGTTCACGTAAGTAGTAAAGTTTAGCTTGGCGAACCAGACCGCGACGTTTAACTTCAACGCTTCCTACAAGTGGGCTGTGAGTTTGGAATACACGCTCAACACCTTCACCGTTCGAGATTTTACGAACTGTGAATGCTGAATGTAAACCACGGTTACGCTTAGCAATAACAACACCTTCAAATGCTTGAAGACGCTCTTTTTCACCTTCTTTTACGCGAACACGTACAACAACAGTATCACCTTGAGAGAACTTAGGGATATCTGTACGAAGTTGTTCGTTTTCAATTGCTTCTATAATCTTGCTCATTTTTATACCTTTTTATGCCTAGTTAACTAATAACATCGCTGTCTAGTTGGAGTTGCTTTTCAGAGCAGCAAGCAATTTTGCTTGCTCGTCAGTCAGAGCTAGGTTTTGTAATAAATCGGGTCTTCTTTGTTTCGTGCGCTGTAATGATTGAGTTAATCGCCATTGACGAATTTTCTCGTGATCACCACTTAATAAAACACTTGGCACTTGCTTTCCATCTAACACCTCAGGTCTTGTATAGTGAGGGCAATCAAGCAATCCATCCGCAAATGAATCTTGCTCAGCTGATTGACTATGACCCAAAACACCCGGTACAAAACGCACCACAGCATCCATTAAAATCATTGCCGGCAGCTCACCACCACTTAACACATAATCACCAACAGACCATTCTTCGTCTATTAAGCTTTCGATTATACGTTCGTCTATTCCTTCATAGCGCCCTGCCACTAATATCAAAGCTCGAGAACTTGATAAAGACTGTGCACCTTGATGGTCTAAACGTCGACCTTGAGGAGAAAGGTAAATTACCTTTGCCTCATGCCCTGCTTCTCTTGCGCTCTGTTTTGCTGCGTTGATTGCATCCCGTAAAGGTTGCACCATCATCAGCATCCCAGGCCCGCCACCATAGGGACGATCATCGACCGTTCTATGTTTATCTAATGTGAAATCACGTGGATTCCAACACTCGATAGAGAGCAAGTTATTTTTAATCGCTCGACCTGTTACCCCATTCTCGCTAATGGCCCGAAACATGTCCGGGAAGAGGCTAATAACCCCTAACCACATAACTTTTCTCCTAGGGTAATTAGAAATCAGGTTCCCAATTAACTGTAATTAGTTGGCCTGTAATATCAACATTCAATATTACTTGCTCTTCGATGAACGGAATTAACCGCTCTTTTTGTCCAAAAGCATCATTCGAGTTGGCTTTTACAACAAGCACATCTTTAGAGCCTGTTTCCATCAAATCAGTGACAACACCAAGATGATAACCTTTGTCAGTATTAACCTGACACCCGACTAAATCGCGCCAATAGTAGTCAGCTTCCAACTCTGGAAGACTAGATGGTTCAACAAGAAGGTCAAGGCCAACTAAGGCTTGTACTTCTTCACGAACATCGTAACCGTCTATTTTTGCAACAAAACCTTTATTGTGACGTTTCCATTCAGTGATATTCACTTCACGTAAAGCCCCATTAGATTTCATTAACAATGGCTTGTATTGAAAAATGCTTTCAGGATCATCGGTGTAGGAGTGGACTTTTAACCAGCCTTTGATGCCGTAAACTGCACCAAATTTGCCTATTTCTATTGGTTTTGCTTGTTCGCTCACCTAATATCTCCTTCACCTAACTGCAATTAAGCAGCTACAGCGTTATCTTTTACTAATTTAGCTACACGATCACTTAGCTGTGCGCCAAGACCAACCCAATGGTTGATGCGATCTGTATCTAAACGTAATTTTTCTGATTGACCTTGTGCAGTTGGGTTAAAGAAACCAACTTTTTCAAGGAAACGACCGTCACGTGGGCTACGGCTATCAGTTACTACCACTTGGTAGAATGGGCGTTTTTTAGCGCCACCACGAGCTAAACGAATAGTTACCATATCGTCCTCTATATATATTATTAAACGTCGAAAGTCAGTGAATTCTGACCACCTGCTTCTGTAGAAAGCCGCAAAATTATACTCTTATTTAGAAAAAGAACAATCAAAATCACAGTCAGCAATCAATTCAAACGGCTAAAATATAAAAAAGCCCCGTTGAATAAGATTCACCGGGGCTTTAAACAATCCTAACATTGCGCTTAATTATGTTTTACTTTTTACGGAAACCGCCTAAACCAGGTGGCAATC
Source organism: Vibrio sp. 1-Bac 57 (assembly GCF_037546855.1). Lineage (NCBI taxonomy): Bacteria > Pseudomonadati > Pseudomonadota > Gammaproteobacteria > Vibrionales > Vibrionaceae > Vibrio > Vibrio sp. 1-Bac 57. Next base: position 83,691 of record NZ_JALAAC010000010.1, read on the forward strand.
CAGCGCCTCCCATACCCGGCATACCACCGCCCATACCAGGCATCATGCCTTGCATGCTACTCATCATTTTACGCATGCCACCGCCTTTACCGGCCATTTTCTTCATCATTTTTTGCATTTGCGTAAACTGTTTAAGCAGTTTATTAACATCTTGAATTTGCGTACCAGAACCCGCGGCGATACGACGCTTACGGCCACCTTTAATAATTTCAGGCTTAGCACGTTCCTTTTTAGTCATTGAATTGATGATCGCTTCCATTTGATTGGTTGCTTTATCATTAACTTGATCTTTCATTGCATCTGGAATATTCGACATACCCGGCAATTTATCCATCATGCCCATCATGCCGCCCATGCTTTTCATCTGCACTAATTGGTCACGGAAATCTTCTAGGTCAAAACCTTTACCTTTTTGAACTTTTTTCGCTAACTTAGCTGCTTTATCTTTATCAACTTTAGTTTCAAGCTCTTCGATTAATGAAAGAACATCACCCATTCCTAAGATACGAGAAGCGATACGGTCTGGATAGAAAGGTTCTAACGCATCAATTTTTTCACCCATACCGATAAATTTAATCGGTTTACCCGTGATATGACGAATTGAAAGTGCAGCACCACCACGGGCATCACCATCAGCTTTCGTTAAGATAACACCGGTTAATGGTAAGGCTTCATTAAATGCTTGTGCCGTATTTGCCGCATCTTGGCCGGTCATTGCATCTACAACAAACAATGTCTCAATTGGATTAATCGCTGCATGTAGATCTTTAATTTCATCCATCATCTCGCCGTCAACATGCAAACGACCTGCCGTATCGACAATTACAACATCAATGAATTTCTTTTTCGCATGGGAAATAGCGGCATTAGCAATATCGATTGGTTTTTGCGTGATATCACTTGGGAAAAATTCAACATCAACTTCAGCAGCTAAGGTTTCCAACTGTTTGATCGCGGCAGGACGATAAACGTCGGCACTCACAACCAAAACTGATTTCTTTTCTTTGTTTTTTAATAATAATGATAATTTAGCAACAGAGGTGGTCTTACCCGCACCTTGTAAACCTGCCATTAATAATACTGCTGGCGGCTGGGTCGCTAAATTTAAATTTTCGTTGACTTCACCCATTGCCAATTCAAGTTCGTTTTGTACAACTTTGATAAAGGCTTGGCCTGGGTTTAAACTTTTGGCAACTTCTTGCCCAATCGCACGTTTCTTGATTGCTTTAATAAAGTCACGAACAACCGGTAAAGCTACATCGGCTTCTAACAACGCCATACGTACTTCGCGTAATGTGCCTTTAATGTTGTCTTCTGTTAATCGACCTTTACCACTGATACTTTTCAGTGACTTCGACAATCTGTCCGTTAAATTCTCAAACATGTTTATGTCTCATAGCTATAAATAATTAGGATTTTGTGTATTATACGCATTTATGCTTTTTCAAAATAGTATTAACTTCTCATCCATTCAATAAAGCTTATAATGAAGGTTATTAAAAGCCATTTTTATGAGTAAAGGCAGTAATATATGAGTCAACTGGCAACTATCAGTGTTGTATTTTATTTACTAAGTGGCTTACTTGCTAGCCGCCAATTATTTTCACCTCAAGCAAAGTTAAGCTATCAGATTATTACCTTATCAAGTGTCGCACTATTAAGCCACGCTGCTTGGTTATATGAAAACATCTTTTTAATAAATGGTCAAAATTTGCCTATTTTAAATGTTGTTTCATTGGTGAGTTTTTTAATTGCAGCGCTGTCATTGGCCATCAACAAAAAAATCAATACCGGCGTTCTGTTACCAATCGTGTATGGGTTTAATATTGTCAATTTTATCGCTGTGGTGTATTTACCAAGTCATTACATTACCCACTTGGAAGATAACCCGCAGGTTGGTTCTCATATTATTTTAGCGCTACTCGCTTATGCCATGATGGTCATTGCCAGTTTATTTGCATTGCAATTAGCCTATGTAGATTACCGATTAAAGAAACACAGATCGCCCATCGCAGGTTTGAATTTACCGCCTTTAATGACGCTTGAAAAAAGCTTATTCCAGTTTATTTTAATTGGATTTGTCCTCTTAAGTTGTACATTAGTCACCGGTTTTATGTTTTTAGATGATATGTTTGCAAGTGAAAGTGCACACAAGGCAGTGCTGACTATTGTTGCTTGGGTTATTTATGCAACCTTGCTATGGGGGCATTTCAAGAAAGGATGGCGTGGTCGTTTAGTGATCTATATTACTATTGTTGGCTCTTCAATGTTAACGCTTGCTTACTTTGGCAGTCGCTTTGTAAGAGAAATAATTCTCTGATCCTTTACTCAAAAATGTTCAGTTCTAAGTGATACCATCTTGTTATGATAAGCAGTTAAAAAAGATAAACAGTTATCAGCACTAAACAAGATGGTTTGATAAAACAGCCATTCCTTTGCTTAAAAGCAAGCCTCTACAACCCCACACCATAATATTAAAACGAGAGTATTAAAACGAAAGTATTAAAACGAGAGTATTAAAACAATTCATAAAACTCATTTCATTTAAACCGTTTCATTAAACAGTGTGTGGTTAACTAAACTTATTTGAGTTGTATTAGTTGAGTCCTGCAGCTTGGCAACTCTGTTGTACTATTTCGTTATTGTTGCCCTGTACTTTTTGAATACGTTTAGCGCGCTCACATTCCCATGCGTTAACTGGGTAGGTTTTATGCCAAGCGGTCATTAATTGACGCTGTTGACGACTCATTTTATAACTAGGATAAATAGTATCCATGTATAAATAAGCACGTGCAATCACACCTCGGCTTTGTACAGGCGGCTCTACTTTACGCTTTTCTATTTTCATTGCGCAGCTACCAAAGCTACTTTGAACATTACCTAACATTACAAAGTTATAATTGCTGCGACTCGCATTAACTGAACCAATCGCAGGATATAGATTGTACATATCAGCTTGCATATATCGGTATTCTGCATTGGTTTTTTCTGCACAACGTCGCCCTTTATAGGCTTTACCTTTACTCGTTATGCATTGTTTATCGCCACTTCGCCATTCAGTAAAATTACGTCCAAAGTTTTCCGCTGGCACAACATGTTCCCACTCAATGCGCTTTGCTCTTTTTTTGTATTTTTTACTTTCAAAGCCGGAGGTAGCAATTACATTTTTTTTGCTATCAAACTCTGCATCGCAATATAAAGTGTGGCGTTCTTGAGGTACTAAATAGATTTCTTTCTCTAATTTCTTTTTAGCACTTGAAAAGGATTGTATTTGTGTATTCTCAGCATAGGAAGGTAATGACAAAAATAGTATAGAGATAAACAGTAAAGGTTTGATAAGCATGCCCTATTATTCAAAAGGCGGCATTATCAATATTATTCAACACGCTGACAAGTGATTAATGTCATAAAATGACCATTATTGAGTTTTAATTGAGCGCATATAGAGTCTCAATAGTTACTTTACAGTTCGCTGTTCAGTAGTAGTTAGCGCTATATAGGCTGGTAAATAGCTAAGTAGGTAATTGAGGATTAGCAGAGCGAGTTTTCAATAATTCACATAATATCGTCAAAATACTTTTTTATAGGGCTTTTTAGAAAATCTACTTTGTTATATTTGCATTTCTTCGATAATATCAAGGCCATCATTTTTAATTTTTTTAAAAGCAACTATCGAGAGCACTCTTGAACGAAATACCCACAAGCGCATTATTTATTAGTTTAGCCGTTTTAATCATCATCTCAGCTTATTTCTCTAGTTCAGAAACCAGCATGATGTCTTTAAACCGTTATCGTTTACGACACTTAGCAGCAGACAAAAACAAAACTGCACTACGTGTTGAAAAACTATTAAACAAACCAGATAAATTGATCGGCTTGATATTAATTGGTAACAACTTAGTTAATATATTGGCTTCTGCGATTGCCACCATTATAGGTCAACGCATGTTTGGTGATGCAGGTATCGCTATTGCGACAGGCGTTCTGACACTAGTAATACTGATTTTTGCTGAGGTTACTCCTAAAACACTCGCGGTTTTATATCCAGAAAAAATTGCTTTCCCTAGCTCGGTCTTATTAGCACCTCTACAAAAAATATTAAGCCCATTAGTTTGGTGTATTAACGGTATTTCTAACGGTTTATTAAGAATATTTGGTATCAGTGTTCATAATCAAAGTGATAATGCATTATCAAGTGACGAATTACGCTCTGTTGTACATGAAGCAGGATCAATGATCCCTGAGCATCACCAACAAATGCTATTAAGTATTCTTGAGTTAGAAAAAGTCACTGTCGATGAAATCATGGTGCCACGTAACGAAATCGCAGCCATTGATATCAACCAAGATTGGGATACGATTTTAAAGCAGTTAAAACATCGTACCCATACTATGACCTTGTTATACCGCGACACCATTGATGATTCTATTGGTTTCTTACACGCACGTGACTCGCTATTGATCCTGTTAAAAGAAGACTTTACTAAAACCACATTGTTAAGAAGTGTACGTGAGTTGTACTTTATTCCAGAAGGTACACCACTTAATACGCAATTGATAAAGTTCCAACAAAATAAAGAACGTATGGGCTTAGTGGTGGACGAATACGGTGATATTCAAGGGTTAGTGACTCTGGCGGATATTCTAGAAGAGATAGTTGGTGACTTTACCACAACCCGAGAGCCACATAGTTCAGAAGAGATCCACAAGCAACAAGATGACAGTTATATTATTGAAGGTAGCTTAGGCATCCGTGACCTCAATAAAGAAATGGGTTGGTCTTTACCTACAGATGGGCCTCGTACTTTAAATGGTTTAATTCTTGAGCATCTTGAAACAATCCCTACCGCCAACATCAGTACACGTATATGTGGTTATCCAATGGAAATCATTGAAGTTGAAAACAATATGGTTAAATTAGTGAAAATTATTCCTCATTTATATAGTGAGGAAAATTAATAACATTAGCTCAATTAATAGCATTAGGTCATCTTGCATAATAATCATCTAATCTAGCTATTATGAGTGATGAAAAATTAGCTACTTTCTATCAAGCAAACCAATCGGTTTGCTTTTTTTTGCTCTAAATTTAGTGTTTAACAGCATTCCTCCTAACAAACTACCTCTCCACTAAGATAATCATTGCAGATGGTCTGCGCCAACTTGTAATGATTGAAGTAAGTATGTGTTCTTAATTTTTTTACAACAGCTACTAAGCATCAATATTTTTGATTCTGAGAATAAAAAATATCAAATATTCTTTAACTAAAAAGGATCGTATTGTTTTTACAACGCATCGATAGCGTTCAATTAATAAGTGTTCAATGAATAGTTGAATTCAATAGGAGATAAACAATGACGACCACTTCATATCATTTTATTGCAGGAGGCTTAGTGATTGCATATGAACCATGCCATTAACCACTTAAATACGAATACGACCCAAGCAGTAGCCAAGTCACATCCTTTAGCAGATGTCAGTAATTATGGCGTACAAAAAGCCAACAAAAGTAAACTTCATTCTTTTGGCTTATCAGTGTTTGCGGGTGTTTTTATCGCCATTGCATTTGTTTTTTACGTTACGGTAACGACCGGCAGTGATGCCTCTTCTTGGGGCCTCACACGTTTAGCGGGAGGCACTGCATTTAGTTTAGGCTTAATACTCGTAGTGGTATGTGGAGCAGAATTATTCACTAGTACCGTATTGAGTAGCGTTGCCTGGGCACAGGGTAAATTAAGTACCCTGCAGTTAATCGGTTGCTGGGTACGTGTTTACCTAGGCAACTTTGTTGGGGCGATGCTGATTTTATTACTGATTTTTGGTGCCAAAATGTACCAACTTGACGGTGGACAATGGGGTATTAATGCACTGCATCTTGCACAGCATAAAATCCACCACACCTGGCTACAAGCATTTTCCTTAGGCGTGCTATGTAACCTATTGGTGTGTTTAGGTATTTGGATGACATTTAGCAGTAAAGATATGTTAACAAAGTCATTCTTACTGATACTACCGGTTGCAATGTTTGTCAGCAGCGGTTTTGAACATAGTATCGCGAACCTATTTATGGTGCCTTTGGGTATTGTTTTACAACATACCGTACCAGCTGAGTATTTAATCTCATTGGGATATAACGCAAATAGTTTTGCTGACCTAACAGTGAGTCATTTTGTACTCAATAATTTAATCCCCGTTACCCTAGGCAATATTGTCGGAGGAGGCGTAATGGTTGGTTTAGGCTATTGGTTAATTTACCAAGATATTCCAGTTCCATTAACAAATGATGCCCCGTTACCAACAGAATCAATAACACCGACATCGATGACTCACAAATCAACATCAGACCTCGCTACGACGACTTATTTACCATCACAAGGAACACCAATTATGAACAATACCTTTTTAACTGACCTAACTGTTGCACAGTTAATGGATACAAAAGCTATCACTTTTTCAGGACAACAAACGGCAACCTCTGCTTTATTAGAGTTATCAGCACAACAAGCGCGTGGAGCAGTCGTTATTAATGAGCAAAAAGAACTACTTGGTTTTGTATCAGAGCAGGATTTATTACGTAACTGGTGGGCAAATGATTTTGAGTTAGATCAGCAGTTAAGTGTCGCTGATGTCATGCAAACTGAAGTATTAAGTGTCACTCCAGAGCAAAGTATTGCAGAGTTAATTGAATTTATGACCGTCGATAAAAGTATCTTATTCCCGGTTAGCGATTCAGGTGTTTTATTATCAAGCCAATACCTAAGTTACCATCAACGCCTTAATAAAGCGGCCGCTAAACGCCCTTCTATCTATCCAGTGATTGATAATGGTATTGTAGTGGGTACGATCACACGCCAGCATATTACTCAACATTTACTGTTACAGATGCAGTTTCAAGAAGAAGGTGTTTCTGAAATCCAACCAAACACCACATCACATCAAGCGGCTTAATAAAGACGCATAACTTAAGCTATGTAACTCAAAATGGCATAGCTTAAAATGACACTGCCGAAGGTTACATAGCAACTCAATAAAAATAGAATTAATCGGAAAAGTGATTAATTCTATTTTTTTGTATACTACGTACTAAACGCTTAGCTTCTGTAATAACACAATCTTTTAATGGGTTTTGCCCTAAATCATCTAACCAAACAAATGATAAACTACGATGCATATCTAACTCAGGAGTATTCAGTATGACTAGTTCACAACGCTCAACTTCTCTTTTTACATCTAACAGAGGTAAGCAGCCGACATAACTGCCATTTTTCACCAATTCTTTAATAACAGGGACACTTTCATATTCTTTCCACACATCAAGATGGTCAATTAAACCATGTACCGCGCTTTCAAAAATACGTCGCGTACCAGCTCCATGTTCCCTTAAAATCCAGCGGGCTTGCTCTAACTGTGCGAGGTTAACTACCTTTGAATGTGCGTAAGGGTGATGGGTGTTAGTAAAAATGACTAAATGATCATCAAAAATAGCTTCTTGCATAACACGACTATCATCATTGCGCCCTTCAATAATACCTAATTCAAATTCATGATTTAATAACCCTCGAATCACCTCTTCACTATTTTCAATGGAGAGTTCTATACGTAGTTCAGGGAAGTCACTATCGATATTACTGATTAGTTTTGGCAATAGGTGTTCAGCGGCGGTTTGGCTTGCACACAATGATAAGGTACCACTGATTAAATGCTGATCTTTTAAGCCTTGATCAATTTGTTGTGCATTTTGGATCAGTTTTCGCGCCTGCGGTCTTAACCATCTCCCCCAGTGGCTTAAGGTTAAACGGTTTCCATGGCGAATGAACAAAGGTCGGTCAAGTAAGTTTTCTAATTGTGCTAAGGACATACTCACTGCAGATTGTGTCATGCATAAGTGTTCCGCGGCACGGCTAACACTTTCATTACTCGCGATCGCGTTAAAAACTTGTAACTGCTTTAAGGTGTACTTCATGAGAGTCCATTAATGACGTTATTGAGCTCTCAATGTAAAGCATCAGTTTTTTTGATACTTGATATAAAACAATTCACTAAAAAATAAAGCAAAAAAAAGGCTGCAAAGCAGCCTTAATAGTTATCTCATATTTACAGTTGTTGTAATTGCTCTGCAGACAATGAAATATCATCATTTTTATTGATACCAACACCCGCATCTATAATTGCTTGCGCAATCTCTTTTGCTTCAGCTAATGAGTGCATTGCATAAGTACCACATTGATATTCATTTAGTTCTGGAATTTGGTTTTGGTTTTCTACATTTAACACATCTTGCATTGCCGCTAACCAAGCTTGACCCACTTGTTGTTCTGTAGGTGCACCGATTAAGCTCATGTAAAACCCTGTACGACATCCCATTGGTGAAATATCGATGATTTCAACTTGATCCCCATTGAGATGATCACGCATAAATCCCGCGTACAGATGCTCTAATGTATGAATGCCTTTTTCAGATAAAATATCTTTATTAGGCGCAGTGAAACGTAAGTCAAATACTGTAATAGTATCCTTACTTGGTGTTTGCATGGTTTTAGCAATACGTACTGCTGGCGCTTTCATAATAGTATGGTCAACGGTAAAACTATCTAATAATGGCATAGGGTGTTTCCTTATTACTTAATTAATTATCTATTTATTCATTTCAAGGATTGAGTTTAGTATTGCATCTACTAACTAGGCATAAAACAATCGCCATAACCAACTCGAATCCAAATCTTCTTGGCAACCTTTTAACTGTGTTGCATATTTTTTAGCACGTACATCCACTTTACGAGAGACTTTTACTAACCACGCTTTTTTGTTGTAACTCTTGCGTTTGTATCCTGTCCAACCCTCATGATAATTCAAATACTGGCCGTAAGCATCCCACTTCGACACACCGTTTATTTTATGCGTTTTGCTGGTGAACCAGCCCATAAAATCGATAGCATCATCAAAATCATCACGACTAGACCAGTTATTACCCGTTTCCCGTTGGTAGTCACTCCAAGTCATGTCTCTGGCTTGTGCATAACCATAGGCATCACTCGCTCGACCAATGGGTATAAACCAAAAATATTGCATCGGTGGCGCAGCATCATGTTTAAAACTACTTTCTTGATACATAATAGCAATCGGCACATGAATGGGCGTCCCCCATCGTTCTTGCATTTCTTTAGAAGCACTATACCAGTCTCGATTTTCAAAAAAAATATCACAAATATTTTCAGGATTTTTAGGAGGCGGTGTTGCACAGGCGATTAATGTGATAGGAAAAATTAAAGTGATTATTTTTTTAAATAAGTGCATAGCTTTACTTTAAACCTCTCAGTTAACCGCGAATAACGTATCGTTTTCCTATTTTATTGGCGCTAAATGAATAACATTAGAAAACAGATTAATAATAACCTAACACGTTATGCAGAGAAATTTTAACAGCACATACAAAGTACGTGCTGTTAGAGATGACCAGCTATCTGCTGTTTATACTTTTTTAGCGTTAGTAAAGTAATCGGTTAAAAAATCAGGAAAACTCAATGTGTCAGCAGCTTCAATGGCTTCACGCTTTTCAATTGAAGTTTGCTTTTGCTGTGCAAATATCTCCTCAGACCAAATAGAATAAGGTTGCTCTTGTAGCTCGACTTTATACTGTTTTGCTAAACTCAATGCTAATGTGCCATTATCACCCGTAGAATCTTTGATACGTTTTAAAATACGCGCAGAGCTGGTTTGCTCTGGGTCTTCAAAACGAGGGCTGATATGTTGCATTGCATTTTGATAGCGATTATCAACGCGCTCTTTATCTAATAACGACGCCATTTCAGACAGTTGTTGATTTAACCACTTTCCCCAACCTGCAACATCTTTAGTTTGCTCAGCGATGGTTAAAGTAAGTTCAGGTTCACGACCTCGTGTTACCATCTCATTAAAGTTATCCGCACAGGCTGCGTATTCTTCCTGTGATAACGTTGGTGATTCAACACTTGCACACCAAGTTAAAAATAGATCTAAGAAGTTCACTTGCTCTTCAGTAATACCTAATTTACAAAATGGATTAACATCTAAAGAACGAATTTCAATATACTCAATACCACGTGCTTTTAATGCTTGTGATGGCGTCTCGTTAGCTTTTTGAACACGTTTAGCACGAATAGAGGCATATAATTCGTTCTCTATTTGCAGAACATTATCATTAAGCTGAACATATTCGCCATCTTTGACCGTTCCCATCGCAGTAAACTTGGACTCTTTTTTAGATAACGCTTTACGCACGCTATCAAGGTAAGTGTTTAGGCTGTTATAGCAGATGTTTAAATCTGATTGAGAGCTATTGGTATAACCTAAATCACTCAAACGCAATGACGTTGCATAGGGTAAATAAATCGTTCCTTTACCTGTAGCTTCAAAGGGAAGTTTTGTTTCTTTACCTTGTAAGAATGATTTACAAATAGCAGGAGAAGCACCAAACAAATAAGGAATAACCCACCCATAACGTAGGTAATTTCGAATTAACCCCATATATCCAGCAGATTGAGCTGCTTGACCGGTTAACGGTGAGTCGTGCAATTCACCCCAATTATCCCAAAACGCAGCAGGCAATGAAAAGTTATAATGCACGCCAGAAATAATCTGCATCATACTGCCGTAACGGTTTTTAAGACCTTGACGATAAGTCGTTTTCATTCTGCCGATATTAGATGAACCATACTGCGCTAATTGCACATTATCTTCACTCATTACATAACAAGGCATACTCATTGGCCAAAGGTATTGCTCCTTAGGCAAGTTCACAACCACATGATGATGAATGTCATTAAGATAGTTAAACAGTTGATCTACACTAGTTGCAACCGGCGTAATAAACTCTAACAGACTCTCAGCAAAATCAGTGGTGATAGAAGTATGTGTAAGAGCGCTACCGTAAGCACTAGGGTGCCCCTCTTGAGATAGCTTACCATCCTCGTTTACACGTAACGTTTCGCGTTCAATACCACGACCGAATGCAATGAAGCTCTCAGGATGTTCGCTGAGGAAATTAATACGCTGTTGAAAATTCTTAGCCAAGTGTAAACCCCTAGGTGATTTTTTAGAGCGCTAACTCTACCACCTAAATTAGTTGAACTAAATAAGCATTTAATAGAAACAAGAAAGCAGTACTTAGAACAGCAAACAATTGATGTTTTGTTAAGCGTTTTTACTCCCTAATCAAGGGGCTTATGGAAAGATAAAGAATAAAAACATTAGGAACAAATAACGCAAACTTTTACCAATCGCGATATTAATAAAAGCAGGTCCTCTGGAAAGCTTAAGCCAGCCAGCAAATAAGCAGATCACATCACCCACAATAGGCAGCCAACTTAATAATAATGCAATATTTCCCCACTTTTGACAGAACAATAATGTTTTGGGATATTTTAAAGCCGCCTTTGCCTGTCCAAAATTAATGTAATAACCGAGTAAGTATGTGACTACTGCGCCTAAACTATTACCTATGGTTACAGCAAAAAAATATTCCCATTTTAAAGATAACTGTTGCTGCAAGTAATAAATAAACAGCACCTCAGATCCACCTGGAAATAATGTTGAAGAGATAAAACCACTGCTAAATAGCAGCCAATAATCATTCATTTCTTTTTCTTAAAGATAGCAAAGATAATTCTCTATTTTTCAGGAAAATACTCAAAAGTCTTTCTCTCCTTTTTCTTACCCTTACTTTTTAAGAATAAGTATTACTAAAGCATATAAAAAAGGCCACTAAAAAGTGGCCTCAATCAATAAGTGTAATTGTTATCAGCTTATCTAACCAACAATCGCTAATAATACACCAGCAGCAACCGCACTCCCTAATACACCGGCCACGTTAGGGCCCATTGCATGCATTAATAAGAAGTTATGTGGATTTGCTTCTAATCCAACTTTGTTAGCAACACGCGCGGCCATCGGTACCGCAGAGACTCCGGCAGCACCAATCAAAGGGTTGATTGGACTTTTCGAGAAACGTCCCATTGCTTTAGCCATCAATACACCAGAGGCAGTACCAATCGAGAAAGCAATCGCACCTAATCCTAAAATACCCAATGTTTCTAAGTTCAAGAACTTGTCTGCAGATAGTTTAGAACCAACGCCTAAGCCTAAGAAAATCGTAACAATATTAATCAATTCATTTTGTGCAGTTGAACTTAAACGGTCAACAACACCAGACTCTCGCATCAAATTACCTAAACAGAACATACCAACCAATGGCGTGGCAGCAGGTAAAAATAAGATAGTCATGAATAACACCGCTAACGGAAAGATAATTTTTTCTTTCTTACTAACTGGGCGTAACTGTTCCATTTTAATTTGACGCTCTTCAGGCGTTGTTAAAGCACGCATGATCGGCGGTTGAATAATAGGAACCAATGCCATATATGAGTAAGCAGCAACCGCTATTGCACCAAGTAAGTCAGGAGCAAGTTTAGAGGCTAAGAAAATAGCCGTCGGCCCATCTGCTCCACCTATAATGGCAATCGCAGAAGCATCTGCAAGCGTGAATTCAAAACCAGGTACTAAGTTTAATAAAATAGCGCCAAATAACGTCGCAAAAATACCAAACTGAGCAGCTGCACCTAAAAATAAGGTTTTAGGATTAGCAATCAAGGCACCAAAGTCGGTTAATGCTCCTACCCCCATGAAGATAATTAACGGGAATACACCCGTTTCAATACCAATATGGTAGATGTAATAAAGCATGCCACCTTCATCATTAAAACCTGCATTAGGAATATTCGCTAAAATAGCGCCAAAACCAATCGGTAGTAATAATAAGGGCTCAAACTTACGTGCGATCGCTAAATACAATAGCAAACCACCAACGGCCATCATCACTAATTCAGGCCACTGGAAATTTGCAATTCCCGTATCGGCCCATAGTGTCATTAATCCATTCACGTTATCTTCCTTAACCTATTACAAACAGTGAGTCACCGACATTCACAGCATCGCCTTCTCTGATGTTAACGGCTTGCACTGTACCTGATTTTGGAGCACGAATTTCAGTTTCCATCTTCATCGCTTCCATAATCACCAGTACATCACCTTCGTCGACGTGATCACCCTTGTTTACGAGTACTTTAAAGATATTACCCGCTAAAGGTGCCGGTACATCCTCACCTTCGGCGTCAGCAGCTGGTGCAGCAGCTGACGACGCAACTGTTGTGTTCACCTGTGCAGCATTGGCTTTAACTGGAGAAATACCATCGATACTACCTTCTGGACCAACTTGTACGTTAAATAGTTGTCCATCAACCGAAACCGAGTAAGACTCTGGCGCATTTTTAGCTTTAGCAGGAGTGTTAGCAACTTTCATATCATCAGCACTTGGTACAGGCTCAAATGCATCTGGGTTGTTGCGGTTTTCTAAGAATTTAAGTCCGATTTCAGGGAACAACGCATAAATAAGCGCGTCATCAATCTCATTATCAGCAACTTTAACGCCTTTTTCAGCAGCTAGCTTTTTGAACTCAGCTTCGATCGATGCCATTTCTGGTTTAATATTATCCGCTGGACGACAAGTAATTGCTGTCGCGCCATCTAATACTTTAGCTTGTAATTCAGCATTAACAGGTGCCGGAGTTGCGCCATATTCACCTTTTAATACACCCGCCGTTTCTTTAGTGATATTTTTATAACGCTCACCCATCAATACATTGATCACGGCTTGTGTACCAACAATTTGAGAAGTAGGCGTTACCAATGGAATTAAACCAAGATCTTCACGAACACAGGTAATTTCTTTTAATACTTCATCCATCTTATCTGCAGCACCCTGCTGTTTAAGTTGGCTTTCCATATTAGTTAACATACCGCCCGGTACTTGTGCTATCAAAATACGTGGATCAACACCTTTCAATTCGCCTTCAAATTTCACATATTTTTTACGCACTTCGCGGAAGTAAGCAGAAATATCTTCTAATTGATGTAAGTCCAACCCAGTATCACGCGGCGTTCCCTCTACAATAGAAACTAATGTCTCCGTTGGTGAATGACCGTAGGTCATACTCATTGAAGAGATAGCGCTATCAATAATATCAACACCAGCATCAATCGCTTTTTGTTGAGTCGCTAAACTAAGACCGGTTGTTGCATGACAATGCAAGGCTAATGGGATATTGGTGCAAGCTTTAATTTTTGTGACTAACTCTTCTGCAACATAAGGTTTTAATAGACCCGCCATATCTTTAATACAGATAGAGTGAGCCCCCATGTCTTCAAGACGTTTCGCCATATCAACCCAACCATCAATGGTATGGACTGGACTAGTAGTGTAAGAAAGAGCACCTTGAGCATGAGCACCCACTTCAACGGCAGACTTAATCGCCGTCTCAAAATTACGCACGTCATTCATTGCATCGAAAATACGAAATACGTCTACGCCATTAGTGTGTGCACGTTCAACAAACTTCTGGACCACATCATCAGCATAATGACGGTAGCCTAATAGGTTTTGACCTCTTAACAGCATTTGTTGTGGTGTATTTGGCATCGCCGCTTTTAAAGCGCGAATACGATCCCAAGGATCTTCACCTAGATAACGAATACATGAATCGAAAGTAGCACCACCCCAAGTCTCTAAAGACCAATAGCCTACTTTATCTAATTTCTCTGCGATTGGTAACATATCGTCAATACGCATACGTGTTGCAAATAATGATTGGTGTGCATCACGTAAAACAACTTCGGTGATTGCGAGAGGCTTAGACATATTCACTTGCTCCTTTATTGATTCTTTGTCCATTAAACTGTTCGTGCTTTGCGGTATTGTTGCACTGCACTAGTGATTGCAGCGATTACCTGAGGGCTTACTTGTGTTTGACTTGCAGCTTGAGTAGCGACGGGTGCTTTACGCTTAGCTGAAATAACAGGTTTGTCTGCAGGAATATATTTAGCCATTAGATTTATACAAATAAATAATAAACCTAAAAACATATAAACAAATGCCATGCCGAGACCCAATAGCATAAATGCAGTAACTAAAGATCCTGTAATATCCATAAATGTACCCTTTCCTTTTCTAGATACACACTGAAACAGCCATTCAACAGATTAAAAATGAATATTTATTCAAATCTAATAAATATTTAATATGCTGCCAACAGTGGGTATTGAATACTTATCACGATTAAATCCATGTAAATAATAAACATCAACCACCAGAATACTTGATTTAATACGCGTTGAACATATGTATTTTCAGTAAAATAGTGTTTCACAGGGGCTTATTATAGTGGTTTTGGCTAAAAAATGAAAGCAATGGAATTTGACT
The DNA here is from genome assembly GCF_037546855.1 of Vibrio sp. 1-Bac 57. NCBI lineage: Bacteria > Pseudomonadati > Pseudomonadota > Gammaproteobacteria > Vibrionales > Vibrionaceae > Vibrio > Vibrio sp. 1-Bac 57. Next base: position 98,981 of record NZ_JALAAC010000010.1, read on the forward strand.
CAACTTCCATAGTTTGCATTTAACAAAAAATAGTCTAATAAAGATGAAAGCAAGGGAGGTCTAAATCACTATTTAGAAATAAAACAAACTGACTATTTATGCATAATTATGAAGAAAACATGCATTTTTAAAGAAAAAATAAGCATAAAAAAATAAATATAGTCATTTATTATGATTAAATATTCAAATGGACTTGAATTTATAGGGAATAGATAAAATTATATATGGAAATATAAAGAAATGGTGCGGGTGAAGGGATTCGAACCCCTGACCGCCTGGTTCGTAGCCAGGTACTCTATCCAGCTGAGCTACACCCGCATGGTGCTTAATATTATTGGGAATAATATTAATAAGCTCTAAAAACAAAAAAACTTACTTTCGTAAGCTTGTAAAGAATGGTGCGGGTGAAGGGATTCGAACCCCTGACCGCCTGGTTCGTAGCCAGGTACTCTATCCAGCTGAGCTACACCCGCCGCGATATTCTTTATGTTTTTATTTCAATTCTTAAGCTCACCGTCTTTTCGTGCAAATAGAAAGATGGTGCGGGTGAAGGGATTCGAACCCCTGACCGCCTGGTTCGTAGCCAGGTACTCTATCCAGCTGAGCTACACCCGCTTTAAGAATCTACAAGAATGGCGGTGGAGGAGGGATTCGAACCCTCGAACAGGCTATAAACCCGTTACTCCCTTAGCAGGGGAGCGCCTTCGGCCACTCGGCCACCCCACCGTCGTCTTGTTGGCGCACATATTACTGTCTTCTGAAAACAAGTCAAACCTTTTTAGCATAATAATTTACTGCTTGCTTGGTAATTAAACAAACTGCTTGTTTTTTATCTATTATGGTTGAATTTTAGACATAAAAAAAGAGCAATTAAGCTCTTCTTTAAATAACAATTCACTGTCTACTGTGAACTGGCTGCGTTCTTTTCTGCTTGAATACGCATATAAATCTCTTCACGATGCACTGACACATCTTTTGGCGCATTAACACCGACACGTACTTGGTTACCTTTAACACCTAAAACAGTAACGGTCACGTTGTCACCAATCATAAGAGTTTCGCCTACACGGCGCGTTAAAATTAGCATATCCTGCTCCTAAATTATTTTTATTTCATTTCCGTTAACATGAGTATGGCTCACTAAGCACTAAATTCATCTTTTATTTAGTGCCCAGTTCACAATTTCTATTTTTCTTGCTTTGGTTCAGACTCTAGTTCAAATGCTTTATGCAATGCGCGTACAGCCAATTCTAAGTACTTACTATCTACTAACACTGAAATTTTAATCTCAGAAGTAGCAATTTGGTGCATGTTGATCCCTTCTTCACCTAAGGTTTCAAACATTTTTTGTGCCACACCAGGGTGATTCCACATACCCACACCCACAATAGACACTTTAGCAATCTCGTTATTACCTTGTACTGAGTCAGCATTCAACTTAGTACAAACAACTTCTAACAATTTAGTTGCTTCAACATAATCATCACGATGTACAGTAAACGTAAAATCAGTTTTACCATCACCTAATGTATTTTGCACAATCATATCAACGTCGATATTAGCGGCACCAATAGGGGAAAGTATTTGCGCTGCAACAGTCGGTTGATCAGGAACACCTGATAACGTTAGACGCGCTTCGTCACGATTAAATGCGATGCCAGAGATAACAGGAGATTCCATTTTATTTTCCTCATAACTAATTAACGTACCACCACCATCTTTAAAACTAGAAAGTACACGTAGTGGCACGTTGTATTTCCCTGCAAATTCAACAGAACGAATTTGTAACACTTTTGCGCCTAAGCTAGCCATCTCTAACATCTCTTCAAAAGTAATGCTATCAAGACGACGAGCATTAGGCTCAACGCGTGGATCTGTTGTATAAACACCGTCAACGTCGGTGTAGATTTGGCACTCGTCCGCTTTTAATGCAGCAGCAATCGCTACGGCAGAGGTATCACTGCCACCACGTCCAAGCGTAGTAATGTTATTATCTTCACTGCGGCCTTGAAAGCCAGCGACAACAACAATACGACCTTGCTTTAAGTGTTTTTGTAGGTTTTCAGTTTCGACATCTAATATACGAGCCTTAGAATGGCTGCGATCGGTTTTCAATCGAATTTGATCACCGGTCATGGAAACGGCATCAACACCTAAGTTATGCAACGCCATCGACAATAATGCGATCGTGGTTTGCTCGCCGGTTGTTAATAATACATCCATTTCACGTGCACTTGGTTTCTCAATAAATTCTTTCGCTAAAGCAATTAAACGATTGGTTTCACCAGACATTGCGGATAAAACAACCACAACATCATGGCCCGCTTCTTTTGTAGCTTTTACTTTGTCAGCCACTGCTTTGATTCGCTCCACAGTGCCAACGGAAGTACCGCCATATTTTTGAACTATTAGTGCCATCTTTATTCCTTGCTATACAGTTGGGTATAGACTCTTAATTATTATAAACGTTCAATTAACCAAGGTTCTACTAGTGCCAGTGCATCTTTTAATGCAGCAGGATTATTTCCTCCAGCCATCGCCATATCAGGGCGACCGCCACCTTTACCACCAACAGGAATGGCAACAACATTAACCAACTCACCCGCTTTGACTTTGTTAGTTAAATCTTTAGTCACACCTGCAATCAAGCTAACTTTGTCATCACCGACTGTTGTCGCTAACACCACGATGCCTGATTGTAGTTTGTTTTTCATTTCGTCAACACTGTCGCGTAATGTTTTAGGGTCAATACCTTCCATATAAGCAACAACAACTTTAACGCCATTGATATCAATTGCTTGCTCAGTCAGATTTGAGCCCGCTTCACTTGCTACTTTAGCTTTAAGTTGTGCTAATTCTTTCTCAAGCACTTTATTACGGTCCAGTGTTTGTAGAATTTTTTCACCTAGAGTGAATGAATCGCCTTTGACTAAATCACAGGCTTTGTTGAATTGCTCACGCAGGTTTTGCAATACATTGCCAGCAGCATCACCCGCAGCTGCTTCAATACGACGAACTCCTGCAGCAGTTCCTGCTTCAGAAGTAATGATAAATAACCCCATATCGCCCGTACGTTGTACATGCGTACCACCGCATAATTCAGTAGAGAAATCGCCCATTTGTACAACACGTACCATATCGCCATATTTCTCACCAAATAATGCCATTGCACCTTGGTTCTTAGCTTCTTCGATATCCATCAATTTAGTCACAACTTCATAGTTGTTACGAATTGCTTGGTTAACAATGTATGTCACTTTATTAAGTGCTTCAGCAGATACTGCCTCAAAATGAGAGAAATCAAAGCGTAGTTTATCAGCATCACATAACGACCCTTTTTGAGTCACATGCTCACCTAACGTTTGACGTAACGCTTCATGTAGTAAATGCGTTGCAGAATGGTGTAATGCAATTGATTTACGACGTTCAGCATCGACTTCAGCTTCAACAGACTCATTCGCTTTGATAGAGCCCATACTCACATAACCAATATGTAAGAAAGCATCAGCAGATTTTTTAGTATCAGTTACAACAAAAATACCATTGCTCAACTTAAGCACACCTGCATCACCAACTTGACCACCTGACTCCGCATAAAATGGTGTTTCAGCTAGTACTATTTGTGCGTTATCACCTTCTACTAAACTATCAACAAACTGACCTTCTTTGATCAAGGCTGTCACGGTAGAAGTGCCTGTTAGCGTTTGGTAACCAATAAACTCAGTTTTGTCTTCAATTTTTAATATGTCGTTATAATCTTTACCGAAGTTATTTGCTGCTTGAGCACGTTTACGTTGCTCAGCCATTGCAGAGTCAAACCCATCTTGGTCGATAGTTAGCTCTCGCTCACGCGCAATATCTGCGGTTAAATCAGCAGGGAAACCATAAGTATCGTAAAGTTTGAAAACAACATCACCAGGAATAATAGATCCCTGTAAAGCATCTAATTCATTATCTAGAATTTGTAAACCACGCTCTAGTGTTTTACCAAACTGCTCTTCCTCTAAACGTAAGATCTTTTCAACGAACTCTTGTTGCTGACCTAGTTCAGGGTAAGCATCGCCCATCTGTTTAACTAGCTCTTCATAAATACGGTAAAAGAATACTTCTTTCGCACCTAATTTATGACCGTGGCGAACTGCGCGACGAATAATACGACGTAATACATAACCACGTCCTTCGTTAGACGGCATCACACCATCGCAGATCAAGAAACCACATGAACGAATATGGTCGGCAACAACACGTAATGATTTATCTTGTAAATCTTCTGCGCCGGTTACATCCGCTACTTTTTGGATCAAGCCTTGGAATAGGTCGATATCATAGTTTGAATGACCGTTTTGAATAATCGCAGAGATACGCTCTAAGCCCATACCCGTATCAATAGATGGATTAGGTAGGTTTTCCATTGTACCGTCAGCACTGCGGTTAAATTGCATGAAAACGATATTCCAGATTTCAATGAAACGGTCGCCATCTTCTTCAGGAGTTCCTGGAGGACCACCCCAAATGTGTTCACCGTGATCGTAGAAAATTTCAGAACATGGACCACAAGGTCCAGTATCGCCCATTGACCAAAAGTTATCAGACTCGTATTTTTTATCAGGTGATTTATCACCAATACGAATGATTTTATCTTCTGGTACACCGATTTTATTCGCCCATAATGAAAATGCTTCGTCATCACTTTCATAAACAGTAACAAGTAACTTTTCTTTTGGTATTTTCAAAACGTCAGTTAAGTATTCCCACGCAAAACCAATGGCATCTTCTTTAAAGTAATCACCAAAACTAAAGTTACCCAACATTTCAAAAAAAGTATGGTGACGAGCAGTGTAACCAACGTTATCTAGATCGTTGTGTTTACCACCAGCACGAACACAGCGTTGGCTTGACGTTGCGCGAGTATAAGCTCTTTTTTCAGTGCCTAAAAAGGTATCTTTAAATTGATTCATACCTGCATTAGTAAATAACAAAGTAGGGTCATTATCAGGGACGAGAGAACTACTGCTCACGGTTTGATGCCCTTTCTTACCAAAGAAATCCATAAATCCTTGGCGAATATCAGCGGTCGATTTAGTCATGACTTATTCCATGTAAAAGTGTCAATTTAGGTATTCTTAAAAAAGTGAGTCTTTAAGGGCTAAATAGATGAAAAAAATAAATGGAGGCTAATATATCATGCTGATGGTGTGGGTGAAAGTAGGGATAAATAGAGTGTTGACAATAATTTAGTCATTAATATACCCGTTCCGAATAAGCAAACCTGCGAACTTGCCGTTTATAGGATTTAGATTATACCTGCACGGCTCTTTTTTCATTAAAGTAAGCTTCAAACAAGCTTATTTATCAACATCAGAGCAATCATTTCTATCAATGTTAATGAAAAGATAAAACATTGCTTTTAATAGGTTTTTAATAAGAAAGATTTGTAGGTTATCGAAGGATTATCTAACACTATAGAGAAAGAGCCGCTATTTTTTGATGCTATCGCAGGGTGATAGAGGTATCGATGACTCGTTACAGCCTCAGTACCCCAAATATAGAACTTTATTATAATTATTTACGGCGCAAATAAATGCAGGTAAAAAATAACTTTGAATAATTTAATTTAAAGCTCAAAAGTATTGGTTACCCATCGATAACCAATAAGTGCTTACTCAGCGACTAACGTTTCAATACGGTAAAAACCTTCACCGTTAATACCTAGTGTTTCCGCTAAAAACGGTAAACTATGTTGCATCTCTTTTTGTAACGTCCAAGGTGGATTAATTACAATCATGCCACTAGAGGTCATGCCTCTCTCTTCTTTATCCGCTTCAATCGCCAATTCATAGAGTTGAATATTTTGAATACCTGACGCTTTTAAGGATCTTTCCATTTTTGAAATTAATTGTCGCTTCACTACAGGGTACCATAATGCATAAGTCCCCGTTGCAAAACGACGATGTGCAGCAATTAGCTTTTCAACCACTTCATCATATTCGGTTTTAATCTCATAGGAAGGATCAATTAATACTAAACCACGGCGTTCCTTAGGTGGCATATTAGCAATTAACCCTTGTAAACCATCGCTATTCGCCATTTTAATGCTGCGATCGCCAGAGAAGTTACCGCGCATATTAGTAAACTCATTCGGATGTAATTCAAATAAGAACATACGATCTTCATCACGACGCATTTGGTTACAAATCATCGGAGAACCAGGATAAGACAATAACGCCCCTTCCCCATTAAATGCTTTCACTTGATCTAAATAACGTGCCACAGGAACTGGTAAATTAGTTAAGTTCCACAATGCACCGATACCATTATTAAACTCACCGGTTTTTAACGATTGCGCAGAGTCTAATTGATAAGCGCCACAACCAGAGTGTGTATCTAAATAACAAAAAGCTTTGTCTTTTTGTAATAAGTAATCAAGGATAGAAGTTAATACAGTATGCTTTAAAACATCTGCAAAATTCCCAGCATGGTATGAATGGCGATAACTCAGCACAAAAACTCCAAAAAAATAAAAAAATGACTGCCATAGTATAAAGAGTTTCGCATTCTATTGCGCTAAAAAAGATAACCGAAAATTAACTACCTATCATTATTCTATTTCGCTCTCTCCTTGTTTTATAAACTAGTATGTTTAAGCAAAAGTTAAGTAAAAAGCAGAAAAACAAACACTTTCATCTGTTTTTAATATTATTAATAACACTCAAGACTACTTGTAATAGCACTCTCTACACAGTTAAATTTTAATGCTTTTAGTTACGTTACTGTTTTTATAAGCTTTAACTTTTTAGAAACATCTTTAGTAATCTTTCTTCCAATTCAAACTTCTTCAGTCAACAAAGGCAGTACGATAGGGATCTACAGCACATATCAATTTTCAGGTGAATTTTTCGGTGGTATTATGGGTGGGTTATCCTATAAACTAGCTGCTAGTAGTGGCTTATTTTTATGCTTAACAGGGTTAATGATTGTCTGGTTTATACTGTCTATTGACATTTGTAACATCCATGACACGAGCAAAATTGGTACTTTTACGTTTGCACTTTTATATTTACATTAGGCATAAAAGATCAACAACAAGCCAATATACTCATTAGCGATTGCTAGCATTAGAGAGCGCGTTAGAAGTTGTTGTTATTGCAAAAGAGCAGATTGTTTATATAGAAGTAAATAGGCCATTTGTATCAAAGCGAATACACAGCGTTTTCAACGACAACAAGCGCAATACATTTTAGGTAATAGTTAAATCACTATTACAATCAAATATTTTACATAAATAAGTCGAAATAGCGGAGCAAAAAACATGTTTAACCGTAGTGTAAACAAAGTAGTCCTAGTAGGTAACCTAGGTAAAGATCCAGAAATGCGTTACACCCAAAATGGTGGCGCAGTGGCAAACTTTTCAATCGCAACCACTGAAAGCTGGAAAAACAAACAAACAGGTGAATACGAAAATAAATCTGAATGGCACAACATTGTTGTATTCGGTAAATTCGGCGAAATGGTCGGCCAGTATCTGAAAAAAGGTGCAAAAGTTTACGTTGAAGGTAAATTACAAACTAACAAATGGCAAGGTCAAGACGGTCAAGATCGTTACAAGACTGAAATCATTGCTAACGATATCCAAATGTTAGATGCTCGCTCTCAAAACGCAGGTCAAGGTCAGCCATACCAAGGCGGACAGCAGCAACCAGGTGGTTACCAAAACGCACCACAACAACAAGCTGCACCAGCACAATCTTGGGGTAATGCACCACAACAGCCACCAGCACAACAAGCAGCGCCTAGAATGGCACCAGCTTATCAGCCACAACAAGCGCCGCAACCTTCACAACCTGCTCCGCAACAGGCACCTGCACCACAACGTCCAGCAGCACCACAAGCTCAACCAAAACAAGAGCCTGCAGCGTTTAACGAGCCATCAATGGATTTTGATGACGATATTCCTTTCTAGAATTGAGTTATCTTTTCAAGATAATTTGTTAAATTGTAGAATAGTAAAAACCTAGCACTGCTAGGTTTTTTTATGTCTGTAATTTGAAGCGTTAGATTCACCTGACTTTATTTGAGTTGATGCTTTCAAATAATCAATAAGTTCATATATCTCTCACCTGCAGTATTTGCACTATAAAGATTACAATGCCCTACGCTTTTAGATGATTAAAACTTCACAAGTGAACTATAGATCTTTGTTTTATCGATAAACCAACGTAAAGTAATAATAATATTTTAATCATTAACTCTTGTCGAATTTCCACCGTTAAAATGACATTTTGTGAGTTAATAAAGCTGTTATGCCAACAATCAATTATGAGTAATATGATAATGAGAAGTAATGCTTTATTTTTTCCTTTTATTTCAATCCCTCGGAAACAGTGGACATACCATACTCTTCTCTACTGGGATAAATTAGCTTCTATAGTGCCTATTGACCATATGGCTCAGCCGGAAAAAATGACATCGTTCATGAGAACGTTATTAAGAGAGGGGTTGGTTGAAAATCTACACCCAGGACAGTATTTATATGAAATTGAAGCATTTGACTCGAGTTTTAAAGCGTTAATTGAAAGCAAATTACAAGCGGTTCAAGCTATTCAGCAGCGTAATCCTGACCATAAGATTTTCGGAATACATCGTAAGGCTTTAATTCACGCAGAGAAGTTAGGCATTGTACAAAACTATTTTGTAGAAAAAGGCTTAGCGAAGAAAAGTCATGATGAGTGGTATTCTATTGAAGCATGGGCCGCCAATCTATTTATGGCCTACTTAGCTTCATGCCTTGGGTCTTTAACCGAAGTAAATGCAGCACCTGTTACTAATAGTGTTCAAATTGCTAATTTGTATGCAAATTATACAGGAAATAACATTAGCCAAGAAAGTTCCAAAAGAAGCGAAGAGTCTCGAACAATGATCTTGAAGGAGTTACTGCCTTATCCCGATGAGCCAATTAAAGCATCTACCTTAGTGAAGTTTAAAGAAAAACATGGTCAGCTTCTTCCGGAGTTTAGAAACCGTGTTGAAGGGCACTGTATCAATGTTTCAAAACTTGATAGTCTGGAAGAACGTATTTTGCTGACGCAAAATTTTATTAAAGACTCACTAGATGAAGTTTCATACATTGAGTCTAAAATGAAGCCATTTTGGAAAAAATTGAGTTTTAGTGCAATTACTCCAATAATCGGTGCTGGACTATCTGCTTCCGCGACTCAACTTGATGAGCGTGTCGCATTTGCTGGGGCTGCTTTTACATTGTCATCAACAATATCTCAAGCAGTTTCTAGTATTAGAGAGGATCGTCGTGTAAATAATGCGCCTTTGGCATATGTCGCTCGAAGTCGTGGTAAGTTGGCATGACAAGGCATTTAAACGGAACAAAAACAGTGGCTTACATAGCCTCATATTTTACACTTTTAACAGGAGTAACATAATGTCAAAAGTATTGCCATTTAAGAAAAAAACACCACAATTGACTTTTCCTAAAGGGCCAATGATTTCAATGGAAGATTGTCATTTTGAAAAGAATGGAATTGGGATGCTATTAGGCGAAGGCGTTGAAGTTGATATGAAGACCACTAAATTTGTCGATAATGGTGTTGGGATTGTAGCGGGTGAATTAGATGAACAATTCTTACAATTACTTAAATCAGCAACAGCTTCGGAAAGGTTTAAGTATGCGCAAGAACTTGGTGATATTGCGAAATGTGAAAACTCAGAGGTAAGATCTGAACTTATATCTAAATCCACAATAGGACAAAAGTTAACAAATATAGCTAGCATTGCAACGGTCAGTACATGGTTAGCAAATGTGATTGAAGGGGCATCGAAAATCGACTTAGATATACTAATTCAAACAATTATGGGTTAATAACCACCTAATCGGGTAGCCGGAGGTATCTAACCACCAGCCCCACACCACACTGCATGCGGCTCCGCACAGGGCGGTTCATCTTATGATGAATAGTGAATATTAATCCACAAATCCTTTAATAATATCAAACCTTGTCTGGCTAAAAACGCATTACTGATAGCTATATTGATCCCTTTGGTTTTCGAACTACGACAAGGTCCTTTACTGGTGTTTTTCAAGACAGTTGGCACTCATTAGCTAATTTTTATGCGGCTTCTTTAATAATACTGTTTTGACCTAACCTTCTTCACCCTTCGTGTCTTCGTGGTTAATCGGCTTTTGATTTGAAAAGACGGCAAACAACCACAAAGCCGCTACGTTGCACGAAGGACACGAAGAAAAGCTACAATGTTAGTTAATAATAAGGCTTTTGACCTAACCTTCTTTCCCCTTCGTGCCTTCGTGGTTAAATCGGCTTTTGATTTTAAAAAACAGCAAACAACCACGAAGCCGCTACGCTGCACGAAAGACACCAAGAAAAGCTACAATGTCAGTTAATAGTAAAGGTTTGAACCTAACCTTCTCTCACCTTCGTGTCTTCGTGGTTAATCGGCTTTGGATTTTAAAGGCAAGAAAATAAAAAAAAGAAATAGGTTAAGAGTAAACCCAGTCTGACACAGGGGGTAACCTAAAAACAAAAAAACGCATGTCTAATTGCTTAGACATGCGTTTATATCATCTAACATATCGTTAGATAAGTTTGTTCTACTTACAAATTAATAACATTAAGCCATTACTAACTTTGCGATCAAAAAACTTAAAGTGCTGTTTCTAAGATTTGACGAGAACGTGCTAAATCTATTGTGCCGTTTTCACCAAGTTTAGTCATTCCATGCGCTTCTAAACTTGCCATTGCAGTATCAATATCTGCTTTAGTTAAGTCGATTTCAGTTAATGATACAGGTGTTTTCATTGCCGAGAAAAAGGCTTTTGTTTTCTCGATAGCTGCATCAATACGTGCATCATCAGAACCTTCTGTAATATTCCAGATACGCTCTGCGTATTGTAATAATTTTGCTTTTTTCTCTTCACGACATACTTGCATAATAGCAGGTAGAACGATGGTTAAACTACGACCGTGGTCTACACCAAAGTTACCTGTTAATTCGTGACCAATCATGTGTGTTGCCCAATCTTGAGGAACACCTACACCGATTAAACCACTTAATGCTTGAGTCGCAGCCCACATTACATTGGTACGCGCTTCCATATCTTGTAAATCAACAATCAGTTTTGGACCTTCTTCAACTAACGTTAATAGGATACCTTCTGCAAAACGATCTTGAATTTTTGCGTTAACTGGGTACGTTAGGTATTGCTCCATTACGTGAACAAAACCATCAACAACACCATTAGATGTTTGGCGTTCAGAAAGGCTTAACGTAGTTTGTGGATCAAGCACCGCAAACTGAGGGCGTACAAGTGGATTACCAAATGCTAATTTTTCTTTACCACGCGTAACAACCGCACCTGAATTCGTTTCAGAACCCGTCGCAGGTAGTGTCAAAATACAGCCTAATGGTAATGCGCTTTCAATTTTGCCTTGTTTAGCAAGAATATCCCATGCTTCTTCACCTTCAAAATTCACTGCAGCGGCAATAAATTTAGTACCGTCAACAACAGAACCACCGCCTACCGCTAATAAGAAATCAAACCCTTCAGCACGAACGCGCTCTACGGCTTTCATTAATGTATCGTATTGTGGGTTTGGCTCAATACCTGAGAATTCATCCCAGTTATGGTCAGCCAGCGCAGTAACAACTTGATCATAAACACCGTTACCTTTGATAGAACCGCCGCCATAGGTCACTAATATTTTTTTGTCTTTTGGAATGCTGTTAGTGATCGCTGCAATTTGACCTTGACCAAAATGGATTGCGGTCGTGTTGTGGTAACTAAAATTGTTCATCTATTACTCCTCTAAAACGATTGTTGAACTCAAGTAATAAGTGCAATCGTTTATTAAAAAATTTTGTATTGTATTGCTGAAACAGAATATTTGAATACATGATATTTGAATATCATCGAATCGACTTTCGTAAAAGTCCTATACGCCTCAGCATTACATTTTGATCAAATATGGAAACAACATGGGCCAAATATTGATCAAATATGGCACATCGAAATAATTATCATTCTAATTAAATTGCGCACAACTTAATTGTGCGGCAATTATATCTCGCATTGAAACGATAACGCAAGTATATTGTGCACAATGTAATTATTTAACGGATTGAATATGAGTAACGATAAGGTTGATTTGAAAGTGAGTGAAGGTGAAGAAGTTGGTAATAATTTAGTTGATAATAGTTCAACTAATGATTGCTCAGCTAATAACTGTTCAATAGTAGAACCTGGTTCTAACTTAGCCATTGAAAAGCAACTGTGTTTCTCTTTATACAGCACAGCTAATGCCATTGTTCGTGCGTATCGCCCGATGTTAAAAGCGCTAGACTTAACTTATCCTCAGTATCTAGTGATGATTGTGCTTTGGAGCAATAACGGTATCAATGTAAAAGATCTTGGGCAGATATTACATTTAGACTCAGGCACCTTAACACCTTTATTAAAGCGCCTTGAAAGTAAGCAAGTATTAATGCGAAAACGCGGTGAAGACGATGAACGCGTACGCGAAATATTTTTAACTGAGCAAGGTATCAACTTAAAAAAACAAGCAGAAGCCGTTCCAGAACAGATGTTATGTAAAGCAAAATTACCTCTACAAGAACTACTCGAATTAAAAAAAGGCTGTGATAGATTATTTGAAAATTTAACTGAAGAATGATTGTTACAGTCACTATAAGTAACAGTCTTATTTTCTAACATTGGAAAGAATTTTTATAATAGATAATCTTTTATAATAGGTGCCTTTTATAATAGGCACCTATTATCATAAGCAACCTAAGGTACTCACTTCTCTCAGTTTTATCTGTAATGTGAAACAGCAACTAAATGATGAAATAACTAACTATTTTATCATTTAGTTGTCACACACTCACTCTAGACTACTCGTTTTTACATACAGAAGGATAAAGTGAATGAAAGGCTCTATTTCTCGTCGTGACTTCCTCATATTAACAGCAAAAGGTGCAGGTGCAGCCGTTGTATCATACGGTTTAATGGGCTGTGCTATTGATGATGATGACAAGCAAACAAAAAATAGTATTAGCTTCAACCATGGTATTGCCAGTGGTGATCCTTTAACGGATACCGTTATTTTGTGGACACGTATAACACCAAGTAGCGATGGTGAGATAACCGTGTCTTGGGAGATAGCTATAGATCAGGCTTTCACTCAACTAGTTAACACCGGTAATACCACCACCAGTGCAGCAAGAGATTATACAATCAAAGTAGATGCTATCGGTCTTTCGGCTAGCACAACTTATTATTATCGTTTCATCAGTAATGGCACAACATCTTCAATTGGTACCACTAAAACCTTACCTGATGGTTCGCCTGAATCCGTTAAATTAGCTGTATTATCCTGTGCAAACTATCCTGCAGGCTTTTTTAACGTTTATAACTTAGCGGCACAACAAGATGATTTAGATGCCATCTTACATCTCGGTGATTATATTTATGAATATGGCCGAGGTGAGTATGGAAGTGATAATGCGGAGACATTAGATCGTCAAGTACTGCCGACAACTGAGATCTTTAGTTTAAGCGATTATCGTACTCGTTACGCTCAATATCATAGCGATCCTGACTTACAACTCTTACACAGTAAAGTACCTTTTATTACCGTTTGGGATGACCATGAAGTAGCTGATGATACCTGGAGTGAAGGAGCTGCAAATCATAATGAGGATGAAGGCAGTTTTGACGATCGTAAACTCGCAGCGTTACAAGCTTATTTTGAATGGTTACCTATTCGACCTTGGAGTGAAGGTAATTATGCAGAAATTTACCGCCAATTTTCATTTGGTGATCTCGTTGATTTATATATGTTAGATACACGGGTTCTAGCACGAGAAAAACAACTCGATTACGCTGATTATTTCGATGGTAGTGTTTTGTTTGATGAAGCAACGTTTAACAAAGATCTCTATGAAACTGAAAGAACTATGTTGGGCGCGGAGCAATTACAATGGCTTAAAGATAGTGTGAGCGTCAACAATGGGCGCTGGCAATTATTAGGTCAACAAGTATTGATGGGTGCAATGAAGTTGCCGGGTGCAGTTGCATTAAATGCCATGAGTACAACTGATTATGCTGAGTTAGGTACATTAGCTTTGTTAGCTGGGCGCATTAAAGCAGGAGATTCTACCATAACCGCAGATGAGCAGACTTACTATGAAGCTAATGCAGATAAACTCACGGCTGATGCACTTAGTTTATTATCTTTTCCAGAACTGCCATATAACTTAGATGCATGGGATGGGTATGCGACAGAAAGAGATAAAATCTTGGCCATCTTTAATGACGCGTCAAAAAATTTAGTTGTGGTGGCCGGCGATACGCATAATGCGTGGGCAAATGAGTTATCTAATAGCGATGATAAAGTTGTTGGTGTGGAGTTTGCAACGGCTTCTATTTCCTCCCCTGGTCTTGAGTATTATTTAAGTATTAGCGACGATGCAATAGAAAGCACAGAGGATGGTTTTGTGTCTTTGATTGAAGGACTTAAATATTCAAATGCTAAAGATAGAGGCTTTTTAACACTCACCTTCACTCAAGAGAAAGTTAAAAGTCAATGGCATTATGTCGACACAATTCTTAGCTCAGAATACACAGAGCTGACTGATCGACGTAAAGTAGCAACGAGTAATGTTGATCAACCAAGTTTAACCTTCTCATAAAATGAGCTTATACCATTCCGATTAATTTTCGGAATGGTATAAGTATGCTACCAGTATTGAGCATTCTCGACTAAAAAAAGACAAATACTATAAAGTAAGCACTAAAAGTTAACTGCTAAACTCAGCAAGTTAAATCAGTGATAAAGCAGTTATTTTTCCCAATCTAAAATCACTTTACCTGACTTACCTGAACGCATCATATCGAAGCCTTTTTGGAAATCATCAACACTAAAATGATGTGTAATTACAGGCGTTAAATCTAAACCCGATTGAATAAGACTGGCCATTTTGTACCACGTTTCAAACATCTCTCGACCGTAGATACCTTTAATCACTAAACCTTTAAATATAACCTGATTCCAATCCACTGCCATCTCTGCAGGTGGGATACCTAATAGAGCGACTTTACCGCCATGGTTCATATTTTTTAACATGCTATTAAACGCAGTTGGGTTACCAGACATTTCCAAACCAACATCAAAACCTTCTGTCATACCCAGTTCAGATATTACATCTTCCAGTTTTTCATCTTTGACATTAACAGCACGTGTTACACCCATTTTTTTTGCAAGATCTAAACGGTATTGGTTAACATCAGTGATCACCACATGACGAGCGCCAACATGTTTTGCTACAGCGGCAGCCATAATTCCAATGGGCCCAGCGCCTGTGATCAAAACATCTTCACCTACTAAATCAAAGGATAACGCGGTATGAACTGCATTGCCAAAGGGGTCAAAAATAGAAGCAAGATCGTCAGATATTTGATCAGGGATCTTAAACGCGTTAAACGCAGGCAATACTAAAAATTCAGAAAAAGCCCCTGTTCTGTTAACGCCCACTCCACTTGTATTACGACAAAGATGAGTACGTCCACAACGGCAATTACGGCAATGTCCGCAAGTTATATGCCCTTCTCCAGAAACCCGATCGCCAATATTAAACCCGCGAACCTCTTGCCCCATGCCAACCACTTCACCTACATATTCGTGACCAACTACAAGCGGAATAGGTATCGTTTTTTGTGCCCATTCATCCCAATTGTAAATATGGATATCTGTGCCACAAATTGCTGTTTTTTTAATGCGAATAAGCAAGTCATTATGGCCAACTTCAGGCTTTTCAACTTGCGTCATCCACAACCCTTGTTCAGGCTTTAATTTAGCTAACGCTTTAATTTTCATGACCAATTAACTCCATCTCTTGTCCAACTTTAATGAACGCATCAATCGCAGTATCAAGCTGTTCACGGGAATGTGCCGCTGACATTTGTGTACGAATTCGTGCTTTTCCTTTAGGTACAACAGGGAAAGAGAAAGCAACCACGTAAATACCCAATACTAAAGCGCGTTCAGCAAACTCCGCGGCAACTTTTGCATCACCTAGCATAATAGGAATAATGGCATGATCGGCTCCTCCCATCGTAAAACCAGCCGCTTCCATACGTGTACGGAAGTGCGTTGAGTTTTCCCATAGTTTACTGCGAAGGTGCCCAGATTCAGCGAGTAAATCCAGTACTCGAATCGATGCTGAAACAATCGCAGGTGCAACCGAGTTAGAAAACAAGTACGGACGAGATCGCTGACGTAACCAATCAATTACTTCCTTTTTGCCTGAAGTATAACCACCAGAGGCGCCGCCCATGGCTTTACCTAAGGTGCCGGTAATAATATCAATGCGGTCAATTACATCATGGTATTCATGTGTGCCTGCGCCATTTTCGCCCATGAACCCAACTGCGTGAGAATCATCAACCATTACTAGTGCATCATATTTATCAGCTAAGTCACAAATGGCAGGTAAGTTTGCCACTACGCCATCCATTGAGAACACACCATCCGTCACGATCAATGTATGGCGAGCACCTGCTTCTTTAGCGGCAATCAACTGTTGCTCAAGTTCTGTCATATCGTTGTTGGCATAACGAAAACGCATTGCTTTACACAAACGGACACCGTCGATGATTGAAGCATGGTTTAATGCATCTGAAATAATCGCATCTTCTTTATCTAAAATAGTTTCAAATAAACCGGTATTAGCATCAAAGCAAGAGGTATAAAGAATGGTGTCTTCTTTACCTAAAAAAGTAGACAGTTTTTGCTCTAATACTTTATGCGAATCTTGTGTACCACAAATGAAACGTACCGATGCCATCCCAAAACCATGCTCATCCATCCCCTCTTTCGCCGCTTGAATAAGCGTTTCATGATTAGCTAAACCTAAATAGTTATTAGCACAAAAATTTAACACTTCTTGTCCTGTAGAGATTGAAACAGAAGCTTTTTGAGCTGAGGTAATGATACGTTCAGACTTGTATAATCCTTCATTCTTCACTGTTTCTATTTGTGTTTTGATTTGTGCATAAAATGTAGAAGACATAAACTTTCCTTCTTTAAGTTGTCATTGCTCAAGTATAAGTGCTTAAGTAATTTTTTATTGTGATGGCTTCAGTCGTTAATCTCTTATATGGAATTTTTCATATAGAACATTGCTATAGAAAACGACATATTAATGTTGGTTATAAAAAGTATAATAAAGCCGAATAAATTGATTCTAATTGAAACCGATTACAACTATTAGCCCCTAAAATGGAAAACCATTGATGAATTATGGTCACAAATAAACTGATTGCATTATTACCTGATCTGGCCACATTTATTGTTGTTGTCAATGAAGGAAGCTTTACAACGGCAGCGAAAAAGTTAGGAGTAACACCTTCTGCTTTAAGCAAATTAATCACACGTTTAGAAAGTGCATTATCGGTCAAGTTGTTTGAGCGAACCACGCGCCGCTTATTGATCACCGATGCGGGAAAAAAAATATACCAGCAATCGACTATCATCGTTGAGGCCGCTCAGCAGGCAATCGATATTTCTAGTTTAGAACATACCGTCCCCTCTGGAACGTTAACGGTTGCCGCACCAAAAGCCTTTTTAACGATTGTATTACAGCCACTAGTCACTCCTTTTTTGACCAAATATCCGAAAATTCAACTAAAACTAAGAGCATCAGACGGTGATATCGATATGATAGCGCAAGGGATTGATGTGGTATTTCGCTTAACCGATAAACCCACTGAAGGGTTGATTATGAAAGAGATTGGCAAAGTTAATTTAAAGCTTTGTGCAAGCCCTGAATATATCAAAAAAAGAGGTTGTCCGACTCACCCACAACAATTGTCAGAGCATGATTGTTTGTATTTAGGTGAGACTGCTATCGATCATATTTGGGAATTTATGAAACAGGATGAAAGACACGTAATAGCAGTATCGGGGCGCTATGCAGTCAACCATTCTCAGATGCGTTTAAACGGTGTAAAAGATGGTTTTGGGATTGGTATATTCCCTGACTTTGTGATTAAAAATGCGTTACAAAATAATGAAGTGATTGAGGTACTTTCAGATTGGGAAATCAAAGGAAACTACGCGGGTGTAATAGCAATGCAATATGCCCAGAATAAATATATGCCCTCTCGCTTAAAAGTGTTTACTGAGTTTGTAACCGCACACTTAATGAAAGGCACCTTTAATGAAGATGATATTAATGGAAACGTTGTTAATACAGAATAAGAAAGCTAAACAAATAAATAATTAAATAATTAAATAGGAATCTAATAGTAGTCTGTTTAATGTTAATGATTAGTTATGCCTACAACACTAAAAGCTAATTTAGTATCGTAGGCATAGATTGCATATTATATATTTAAGTTAATGATTTAATGGTTTAATGAATGATTAGGTTAATGAACAAATGGCTTAATTAAAACACTAATAAACCAAGTGAAATAATAACGCCAGAGCCGAATAACGCCATGATGCAGTATCCCATCACATCTTTAGCCCCTAATCCTGCAATTGCTAACGCAGGTAATGCCCAAAAAGGTTGGATCATATTCGTCCATGCATCTCCCCAAGCAATGGCCATCGCAGTTTTCGCAGCATCAACACCTAATGCAGCACCTGCTGGCATCATAATAGGTGCTTGAACAGCCCATTGACCACCACCTGATGGTACAAAAAAGTTTACAATCCCAGCACTTAAAAAGGTAAACACAGGGAATGTTGTTTCATTTGAGATTGAAACAAAACCCGCTGAAATAATACCTGCTAACGAATTTCCTGAATCGCCCACTGCAGTCATCATACCCATGATACCTGCATAGAATGGGAACTGTAATAATATGCCTGAACAGTTTTTAGCGCCTTGTGAAACCGAACTTAATAAACTCTTAGGCGTTCCGTGTAGCAAGATTGCAGAGAATAGGAAGGTGAAGTTAACGATATTAAGATTAAGTGCAAAACCATTATTAATAAAATAATAAATAATGTAAGTAAAGCCCATTGCTCCTAGTAACATTGACAACACACGGCTATTTTCCAAACGTTCTGCAGGTGTCATTTTTTCCTGAGAGTCCGTTTCTTGATCGTTTAATGCTTCAGCCTGTAACTCTTTACCTTGAAAGTTTCTGCCTTTTGAATCTTTAGCTTGCCCAGTACCCTGCAGTGCAGATTGCTCTTTTAATAATTGCGAATCAATAGTGATAATATCTTTTCCAACGGGATGCATTAAACGATTCAAAATTGGAATAGCAATTAACATCACGGCAAGAATCGTCAAATTCATGGTTGAGAAAATCGTTTCAGATGTTGGAATTGGAGAAGTTACCGCGCCATTCGTCACAGCACTCAAGTTAGTACCACTTGCTAACGCTAATGGGATCGAACCAGATAAGCCCGCATGCCAAAATAAAAAACCACTATAAGCAGAAGCGATTAACAGACGGTAATCCACTCCCCTTACACGAGAAGCAATTTCACGCGCGAAAATAGCACCAACAACGAGGCCAAATCCCCAGTTGATCCAACAGGCAATCGCACTAATAAAGGTAACTAATAAGATGGCTTGATTTGGTGTTTTAGCAATACTAGCTAGTACCGCTAGTTTACTTTTAAAAGCGGGAGCACTGGCCATGGCATGCCCTGTCACAACGACCATCGCCATTTGCATTGAGAAGGTTAATAATTTCCAAAATCCACCAGCCCACGCATCAACAACTTGTATTGGACTTTGCCCTGTACTCGGCATCACCAATACAAAAACCGCTAGGGTTAATACAATCGCAAAAATAAAGGGATCCGGAAGGTAACGTTGAAGTAGAGTCACAAAAAACTTACTGAGTCTTTGTAATACACTGAGTTGTGCTACGTTCGTATTCATAAAATTTCCTTATTATATCGTTGTTGTGATAATTATCTTTTTTCGATAGCTATCGGTTTTGTAATAGTCAATATGTTCACTATCAATGTTGCTTTATTAACGACCCATTAACTAAATGCATTAATAAAAACATCATTATTATCGTTATAGTGTTGGGGTATTTTGCTTTTTTTGGTACAGATTATGCCGTGGCGACCGATAAGATGGTTACCGACAATTGAGTTTAAAACGGATAATTTGCAGACCGAAACATTATTTATTTGAGGCCTTATTCACATCAATAAAATGCTAGTTAATGCGAATAAAACCAATGGTAAAGACTTAACGAGATACCAGCATCGCTACGCCCATTCCGCCACCAATACAAAGTGTGGCTAACCCTTTCTTATGTTCGCTACGCTTCATTTCATGCAATAACGTCACTAAAATACGACAGCCCGATGCACCAATAGGATGCCCTAATGCAATCGCACCACCATTTACATTGACTTTTTTGGTATCAAGCTGAAGCTCTTGATTAACGGTCATCGCTTGTACTGCAAACGCTTCATTAGCTTCAACCACATCTAAATCTGCAACCGTCCACGCAGCTTTTGCTAATGCTTTTTTAGTCGCTTCAATTGGGCCAACGCCCATAATTTCTGGGTCAACGCCGGCACTTGCGGAGGCAACAATAGTGGCCAATACAGGTAAACCTAGCTGTTCTGCTTTTTCTTTAGAGGTCACGATCACCATTGCTGCGCCATCATTAAGCGTCGAAGCATTACCCGCGGTCACGGTTCCATTTTTTGTAAAAGCAGGACGCAACCTAGCTAACCCTTCCGCAGTACTGTTAGGGCGTATCTGCTCATCATGCTCAACAATAATGGAGTCGCCTTTACGCTGAGGAATACAGATTGGCACGATCTCATCAACAAACTGACCTGCGGCTTGTGCTTGAGCAGCTTTTTGCTGCGAATGCGCAGCAAAGGTATCTTGTTGATCGCGAGAAAATGCCCAACGTTCTGCAATATTTTCAGCTGTTTGTCCCATGTGGTAATCATTAAAAGCATCCCATAAACCATCACTGACCATGGAATCAACTAATGACCAATCCCCCATTTTTTTACCATGTCGACTTTGTGGTAAAACATGAGCAGCTTGACTCATACTTTCTTGACCACCCGCCACTACCATTTGCGCATCGCCATTAGCAATCGCTTGTGCGGCTAGTTGAACTGCTTTTAAACCAGAGCCACAGACTTTATTAATGGTCATTGCAGAAACAGCGTGATCAAGGCCTGCGTGAACTGCAGTTTGACGAGCAGGATTTTGTCCACAACCCGCAGTCAATACTTGCCCTAAGATAACTTCATCAATATGTTGCTTGATGATAGGCTGCTTGATTAACATTGATGCTAATACTTGACGGCCTAATTCGACTGCACTTAATGATGACAAACTGCCATTAAAAGAACCAATCGGAGAACGACCCGCAGCAACAATAACAATTTCCATAGTGACCTCTTTATTCGAATAATTACTTAAATCAACTTAGCTATTTACTTAAACATAGCTACTTAGTTATTTAGCTACCTAAACATAACGACCTAGTTAAAACACCATTTCAGGAACATGCTCGGGCACGATCAAACGACCTTGGGTTTTAGCTTTAATTTCTTCAACCGATACACCCGGCGCACGTTCTTTAAGTACAAAGGCATTATTTTCAATCTCTAACCAAGCTAAATCAGTTAATACTTTCTTAATACAACCTTTGCCAGTTAAAGGTAATGAACAAACATCTAATAACTTAGAGTCTCCATTTTTAGAGGCATGTGTCATGGTAACGATGATATTGTCAGCGCCAGCCACTAAATCCATTGCACCACCCATGCCTTTTATTAATTTATTCGGGATCATCCATGAGGCAATGTTGCCACTCACATCCACTTCAAATGCGCCTAATACCGTCAAATCAACATGCCCACCACGGATCATCGCAAATGACTCTGCAGATGAAAAAATAGAACTGCCAGGCACTGCCGTAACTGTTTGTTTACCAGCATTGATCATGTCTGCATCGACGTTTTCAACGCTAGGGAACGCCCCCATTCCTAATAAACCATTTTCCGATTGCAGCATCACTTGCATACCATCGGGTATAAAGTTAGCCACTAAAGTGGGAATGCCTATTCCTAAATTAACGTAATAACCGTCTTGTAATTCACGTGCCACGCGAATTGCCATTTGATCTCGAGAAAGTGCCATAAAATCACCTATAAATATGCATTGAACTAAGCATGTATTGAATTAAGTATGTATTGGACTAAAAGGAATTATTCGCTGGTAGTACAGTTTTCAATACGCTTTTCGAAGGTACCAACAATAACGCGGTCGACATAAATACCCGGCGTATGAATATGAGCAGGATCAAGCTCCCCAACTTCAACTAACTCTTCTACTTCAACCACGGTAATTTTGCCTGCGGTTGCCGCCATTGGATTAAAATTTTGTGCCGTATGACGATAAATTACATTACCGTAGCGGTCTGCTTTCCAGCCTTTTACAATTGCAAAATCGCCTGTGATTGCTTCTTCTAGCAGATATTCACGACCATCAAAAAAACGTGTATCTTTACCTTCAGCAACTGGGGTTCCAACACCTGTTGCGGTATAAAATGCGGGAATACCCGCACCACCAGCGCGCATTTTTTCAGCTAGAGTTCCCTGTGGAGTTAACTCTACATCCAGCTCTCCATTAAGTAGCTGTTTCTCAAACAAAGCGTTTTCACCAACGTACGATGACACCATTTTGCTAACTTGCTTGTCCTCTAACAAAATGCCTAAACCAAAACCATCTACACCGCAGTTATTCGATACTATGGTCAGATTTTTTGTTTGTAGCCGCTTAATCTCAGCAATCAGGTTTTCAGGAATACCACATAAACCAAAACCACCAGCGATCACCGTCATGCCATCTTTTAAACCACTAAGAGCATCTTCATATGTTGTCACTACTTTGTCGAAACCAGCCATAGATCCACCTTTAAATACAACGTCATTTTAATTTTCAACAGTGTGCCTCATACTCATTAATTAAATAAATTTATTATTTTTATCTATTAATTTGGTTTTGTTATGAATGTAAAACAACTTCGTATTTTTTTAGCCGTTGCACATACCCAAAGTTTTGCCGAAGCAAGCAAGCTTGTACACATGTCACAACCAGCGGTAAGTTTGTCGATTAAGAGCTTAGAAGACTCCTTAGGAGGACGCTTATTTACTCGTACTACAAGGAGTACATTGTTAACCGCAGAAGGACAAAAACTACTGTCTATGGCTAAATCCTTAGTCGATGCATGGGATAAGGTAGAAAATGAGCTAAAACAGAGATTTACATTAGATAGGGGTAAAATAGCGGTCGCAGTTATGCCGTCTTTTGCAGCTTCTTTAATGCCCAAAGTATTGATGTATTACCGACAAAAAAATCCTAACATCAGCATCGAAATTCACGATGTATTAACTGATACGGTTGTGGAAATGGTGAGAGCGGGAAATATTGAAATGGGCATCTCCTTTGAGCCAGAAAATACTCAAGATTTAAACTTTCAAGCGTTATTTAATGATCGTTTTATTGCCGTAATGCATCATAATTGTTCGCTCAAAAATGAGAAAGAACTCACATGGAAACAGTTACTTGAATGCGATTTTATTACCTTACAAAAACCTTCAAGTGTTCGTCACTTGATAGAAAGTACTTTATCTAAAGAAGGGATGGAGTTGCACGTGGCTTTTGATGCCCACCAATTAGCAACCGTGGGAAAAATGGTCTCACAGGGCTTAGGTGTCGCTGTAGTACCTGCTTTATGCGAAGCGCAAATGCGCGAGCAAGGTGCTATTTGCTTGCCTATTTCAGCACCAATAATTTCTCGTCATGTGGGTATCATCACAAAAGCTAAGGTACCACTTTCCATTGCTGCACAGGAAATGATCGATACCTTAATTGAAACATTTAAAAACATCTCCGTTCACTGAGTTGGAGATAGCAGGTTCATAAACAGCAACTGATTCCCAACTTCATAAACTGCAACTACCTAAACTGCGGCTATATAAATGACGGCTGAGTAAGCCGCAACTTAGCGAACGAGGATAATGACTAATTAAATGATGTTAATTCACCACGTAAATCAGTAGTTAATAACTCTTTTACTACTTTGTAGGTTAACTTTTGGCTGAGTAAATAATATAACTTAGCAATCACAGATTCTGTGGTCATATCTAAGCCACTAATCACACCTGCTTCGCTTAAAGCATGGCCGGTTGCGTAACCTTCCATATTGACACTACCCTTTAGACATTGGCTGCAATTAACAATTAAAATACCGCGATCACTGGCCTCTTTTAAAGTATTTAATAATTGCGGGTCTTGCTGTGCATTCCCTACTCCATAGGTTAATAAAACCAACGCTTGTAACGGGCTTTTTAATAGGTTGTCTAACACTTGCCAATCTAACCCGGGGAAAAGATGCAATATTGCAATTGATTGTTGCTCAATCTTACCAATCGTCAATCGAGTATTAATCGACTTTTGTTTTTTGCCGGCTACGTTTCTAATCTCAATTCCGGCTTCTAACAGCACTGGGTAGTTAGGCGACACAAATGCGCTAAAACCGTCGGCATGTTGTTTGGTGGTGCGGTTGCCTCTAAATAATTGATTATTAAAAAATATGCAGACTTCATTAATAGGATGATGGGCAGCAATATACAAAGAGTTTAATAGGTTTGCTCTAGCATCTGAACGCAATTGTGAAAGGGGTATTTGTGAACCAGTGATGATCACAGGTTTGCTCAAACTTTCAAAAATGAACGATAATGCAGAGGCCGTATAAGACATAGTATCGGTGCCATGCAAAATAATGAACCCGTCAAAGTCATGGTATTTATCTTGAATATCCGTTGCTAAAACCTGCCATGCCTGCGGTGAAATATCAGCAGAATCAATCAAAGGTTCATATTCATGAATTTCAAATTCAGGCATATCCTGATGGTAAAACTCAGGCATATTTTTAATCGTTTCAGATAAATAACCAGCAACGGGAATAAAACCATTTTTAGAAGGTTTCATACCGATAGTGCCACCAGTATAAGCGATATAGATACGTTTTTTTTCAGCCATTAAAATCTCAGTTGTTTATATATAACGATGAGGTAGAAACTAATTAGTTTCGTTCAGATAAGTTTTGCTTCACGATGTCAGAGTCTTTTTGTGCATAAAATTTCACTTCAAATGCTGTGTCATCACTTAAAAATTCTACTTTATGCCAATACTCAGGAGGTGAAATTGCAGATTCTCCAGCAGGAATAATAATCTCTTGCTCTATTAAACCACGTCGTTCACTGAATCCATAAAACTTTAAACGACCGGAAGTAACACATATTTTACCAAACACTCCAGCCTTAGTATTGTGTTCAAATAAAAATAGTTTGGGAATATTACTTTTAGTGAATAGAGGCGTACTTTTATAATTTATAAAATCATCGGGTATATTCATAACTGCCTTCCTTTTAAATCACAAAACAAATAGCGACCGTAATATAACCTGCCGCTGTAAATTTTACTGTACAGATACTGTTACAGATGTAGGTACTGTATCTGCTTCATAATGAGAATAATAGTGGACATTTTTATGCCCTAACTTAGTAATACACATGCTTTTTGTTAACGACCACTTCAAATAACTAACTTTCCATATCAAATTTCCATCATTTCAAAAATAACACTTAAAACCAGTTTTCTCACAAGTCACCCGATTGCGCGTGAAGATGAAGCAAAGCATCGAGATCGTAATCATGAATTTGCAGACTCTTTTGAAAGTAACGATTTACCATCTCATCAACAATAAAAAAGATGAGAATCACCTTTATATAAGATACCTCTAAAAATCAAAGGGATGCTTTATAACATCCCTTTTTTAGTATTCATCATTGTACTTTGACAGCCAACTTACTTTTTATCAGCTTACTTAGCAGCAAATGCATTCTTTCAGCGAGTTCCCCTTTTTCAATAAGGTTTTTTGCGTATAATCGCAGCCTATCAACAATAGAGCTCATTATGCGAATCCATGCACTTCATTCTTTATACGACCATCGTTTAAGTCAAAGCACACGTCCTTTTCTAGCGCGAGGCGGTAGTATTGCACGCTGTAAACACTGCATGTTACTTCCCTACTTATGTATTTGTTCAATCAAAAAAACTGTCAATAGCCAAAGTGCTTTTTTATTATTGATGTATGATGATGAGATTTTAAAGCCAAGTAATACGGGACGTTTAATCGCAGATCTTATTACAGATACACACGCTTATATCTGGTCTCGTACTGAACCCAATACAAAAATGTTAGCGTTGCTAGCAGATCCACAATGGTGCCCTATTGTTATATTTCCTGCCGAATATGCAGCGCAAGAAAGAGTGTTACCCATTGAGTCATCTATCCCCTCTATTCTCAAAGATAAACGACCTTTGTTTATTTTATTGGATGGCACCTGGGCGCAAGCTAAAAAAATGTTTCGTAAAAGCCCATACCTAGATCAGTTTCCAGTGTTATCTTTTGCACCGGAAAAACTATCACAATATATAATGCGTAAAGCGACTAAAGAGTGTCAACTAGCAACGGCTGAAGTCGCCAGTTTGGTATTGGATAGCTTAGGTGAAACAGACAATGCATATCTGCTAACATTATTATTTTCTACCTTTAAAGAAAACTATCTGCTTGGCAAGTCTCGACAACAGCTACCTGCGCAAAACAGCCAACAACTTTTAATTGCTGCATTTGCCAAGCAACAAGACAAAGCTTAACTCTGTCGAAATTAATATTGGCAAAATTAACATTGTCGAAAATTAACTGATTTAAACCTTTGTTGACTAAAGGTTTCTTTAATAAAACGTAGATTCAAATTATAAGTCCGGTTTTTATACGCTTTTTACTTAGCTGGCTTGTTATTAGGAGCCGCAATCACTTCATTTAAAATAAACGACACTATCTTTTGTAATTGCGTAAAGTCGAATAAGGGCAAATTACCTGCATCGATAGGTTGATCGCACACAAGGCCAATAATATTAGTATCAGTTGTATAGAGGAATGGCTTTTGTAGCACGCTACGGTGCAGCTCTATTTTAGGAAAAGCTTGGTCTCGATAACCTTCCACTAGCACTAAGTCCAAAGCCTGTGTATTTAATAATGCAAGCTGTTCACTTAGTTGACTATCGTGTGCTTGTTCATGCTCGTGAAAACAAATAGAGCGATGTGTGCCTGCTATAACCACTTGTGAAGCGCCCGCTTTTCGTAAACGGTAGCTGTCTTTACCAGGCTTATCCATTTCAATATCATGGTGGCTATGCTTCACTAATGCGATCCGTAAGCCTTGTTCAATTAATAATGGAATAAGTTGTTCTATTAATGTTGTTTTACCGGTTCCACTAAAGGCAGCAAAACCTAACAAAGGTACTGGAAATTGTGTTAAATAAGTCATGATTTAACCTTATGAAAATAATTAAAGACACGTTATCATAATCGATTCATTACTCCCTCAGCAATTAGATTTAAGAGTTAAATATGCCGTACTTTCAAGAATTTATGATGTTAACCATTGTCCACCTTCTAGCAGTCATGAGCCCAGGACCTGATTTTGCGATTGTACTCAGGCAGAGTATAAGTTTTGGCCGCAAAACAGCAATAATAACCAGTTTAGGAATAGGATCTGGTATTTCTGTACATGTTTTATATACATTATTAGGAGTAGGTTTATTAATCTCTCAATCAGCATATCTGATGGCCACCGCTAAAATATTAGGGGCCGCTTATATTACTTACCTAGGCATTAATTTATTACGTAGTAAACCTAACCTAGATCAATCCGCCTCTATTGCCGTGGATAATGATCCTAAGCAGCAAAAAAAAGCATTTATGATTGGTTTTATGACCAATGTATTAAACCCTAAGGCAACGCTTTTTTTCCTCGCTATTTTCACTACCATCGTCAGTGCCAATACACCATTAATAGTACAATCTATATACGGATTATGGATCATCATTTCAACCGCAGCATGGTTTTGCTTAGTTTCATTTTTATTTTCACAACAACGTGTTCGTCAGAAATTTATAAACCATGGTCATTGGTTTGATAGAGTAATGGGTATTATTTTATTAATCTTCGCAGTAAAACTGCTCATTGAATTAATATGAATGGTTAGGTTAAGGAAATAAAAAACCAGTGCAATGCAGTTTTTTAATGCTTTAACACTGGTTTTAACGTTTTTACTCAATTTAGAGCCTCAACTTATAACACAACAATTTGCACATAATACTTAAGCGACAGTCATTAAGGCTCAGAAGTTAAGGTACTGTATTTAAGATGCTGTATTTAAGGTGCTGTAGTTAATAGACAGAAGCTAAGGCACAGAAAAACCTTTTGAAGCAACCCAGACTCGATACCACTGCTCAGTATTCATTTTCAAAGCTAACGCCGCAACAGCCTCTTTAACTCGTTCTATTTTACCTGAACCTATTAATGCAACAGGGTTTGAAGGATGCTTTAGTACCCAAGCAAAAATCACTTGTGTGATAGACGTTGCACCTAGTTCTTGTGCTAATAGCTCTAAACAAACTCGTAAGCGTTGGGCTTGCTGCGTTTGCGCATTGAAGATAGCCCCACCAGCTAAACAAGACCAAGCCATTGGACGCACGCGCTGTTGCTGTAGCTGATCTAAAACTCCATTTTCAATAACATCAAAATTAATGGGATTGATTTCAACCTGATTGGTGATTAAAGGTTCACTCAAACGGGATTGTAATAGTTCAAATTGGGATGTAGTAAAATTAGACACACCAAAGTGTTTCACTTTTCCCGATTGCTTAAGTTCGCTAAAAGCTTCTGCCACTTGATCCGCATCCATCAAAAAGTCAGGACGATGCACTAATAAGGCATCTAACTGTTCAACACCCAAACGTTGTAATGAGTTTTCCGTTGAGCGAATGATCGCAGCTTTACTACTATCATAATGTGAAACTCGATGCTCACCTTCTGCCGCGGCAATACCATTAATGCCAAACTTAGATACAATTTGAATTTGCTCTCGCATCTCAGGCGCTAATGCCAATGCCTCACCAAATAATACTTCGCTATCACCATAAATAGCAGCATTATCCACCGTAGAAATACCTAACTCTACATGTTGCTTTAAAAAGGTTAAACGCTGTTGCACTGTCATATCCCAAGCGCCTAAACGCCAATACCCTTGAATTAACTTAGAAAATAAAGGTCCCTCTGGTGCCATCAATACCTTGTCAACTAAACTCATAACAATGCTCATAAAAATACTCACCCCATCATTGGCTATAAAATAAAAACAGACACTAGACTATCAGCATCGAGTATAAAATATCACCCTTCGGATGTATTAATAAAATGTCACTTGTGTCGATTGTATAGAAAAAGAAAGGTACGAATGATTGATAACAACAAAAGAGAAGTGAAAAGCAACAATCAAGAAAATAAAGTATGAGTGTAGGCAACGGCCTGAAAACAAGAATGAAAGTAAATGGGTCTTTATAGAGGTAAAACAAAACCTGGATTCAGTTATAAGTGAAAGGAAAATGCAGAAATAATTAAAGAAACAAAAGCACTAAAATGAAAAAACTGCTTACCCAATCAAGTTGAATAAGCAGTTATCAATTTTTATTATGTATTCAGGTATTGAGTCGCCTGATAGACAATAAAGTTAGCTTAGAATGATATAGCCATACCTGCAGCATAACCGATTTCTGAATCATCAGTATCATCACCAGCAACTTCTAAATATGCTGTAACACTGCTGTTGAAAGAATAAGCAGCATTTACAAAGTATTTATTAACATCATCAACGCCAGAGCTATCTGTATCAACTAAAGACCAAGCGGCAGAATAAGCCATTTTGTCAACAGTATAAACAGCTGCTAAACCAAAGCTAGTTAAATCAGCTTGAGCAGAGTCATTATCAGTTGAGCCTGCAGAAGCAGCTAATTCTAAGTCTTCAAATGCATAACGCGCTTCTAAAATTACACTTTCAGAATTGTAAGCAACATTAGCACTAGTTTCTGTATCAGCGTTACCGTAATACACTGTTAAATCAAGACCACCAAAACGTGCACCTAATTTAGCATCAAGAGAGTTAAAATCATCAGCACCTGTATCAGTATTAACTAGGTAAGAGATACCACCGTAGTAGTTACCTTTATCTAATGTATATTTAACAACTTGCTTACCGTCAGTATAACTTTGAGAAGAGTTATCGATACCAAACTCGTAATCGTTACCGATACCTTGGTCATCTGCGATTGTAACTTGTTGACCTGCTGTTAAAGTACCCCATTTAGCAGAGCTTAAACCAACATAAGCGTCATCCATTGTTAGTTTGTTATCATCGTTCTCACCGTCAACTTCAACAACACCAATGGCAGTAACACCGTGACCAATATCGTAACCAACTTTAAAACCGAAGTCAGAATCGTCAATATTAATTGTCTTGTGGGCATTATCTTCAGTGCCTTTTCTGGCTTGAACTTCAACGTCACCGTAAACTTCAAACGTCATGCCGTTTGCATCGTATACTGTTGCACTGTGTGCTGCAGTTGCTGCGAATAAAGAAGTAACTATTGTAGCTAGAATTGTCTTTTTCATTGTCCATCACCTTGTTGCTATTAAAATTAAATTTAAATTAATTGAATCCTTGAATTACTTAATTCTGTCTAAATCCGGTGTAATAACATTATGTTGGTTATTTACACACCACAGATGTTTAAGTGCGGAATAAAATTACCACACAAAACTCAAGGCGGAAACAGCAAACGCAGTTAGATGACGAAATGTCACAAATTTAAGCAAATAAAAGAATAATAATTTGACTTGGATCTCAAAAAACAATGAAACTTAAATTGAAAACATAAGAGAAGTGTCCGTTTTTTTGTTATTTTGTTATTTTCATGTTAAAAAACAACAAAGCATTAACTTTATTTCTCTGATTTAACGAAATTTAACCTTATTTTTTTTAAAAATTGCAATTTAAAATTGATTAATCCGGTCTACTTATTCCTTTTGTCTAAAAATAATCCTCTAGCAAAGCAGAAAAAACAGAAATATAAGATCTCATTTAAGTTTTTTCTGCTTTTACTTGATTTGTAATTACATTAAATAGACAACAACGTCTCTGATACTGATCCAAGCAATAATTAGCCAATACTGAGTCAACCAACAATCAGCCTATGTTCTTTATATTAATAATGGATAGATATTAATAATGAAAAGCTCTTAATAGTGAATAAACATTGATAGTAAAAAATATGAATAGGGAATATATAGTTATTTATCAAAATGGCTATAGCAGAAATATTTAGCTTACAGAGTAAGCATATTGTTAAAGCTCCTTATTAAATAGTCAGCGCAACAGCCTTATAGATATAGTAGAGGAACAATCTTAATCACCGAGTATTTGAAATAAAGTAGATCTTTATATCTGTTTGGTCCGAGGTACGGCAGCAAAGAAGCGACAGCTTGGTGTCTGAGCAGTCCTTTAAGATCAAACCATTGAAAGAACGTTTTCAGAGGTTCAGGAAAGCAAAAAGCCTGTAACACGATTAAGTATTACAGGCTTTTCTAATGTGGTCTGTGATAGACGAAGCAGCGAAGAAGCGACAGCTTTGTGTCTGAGAAGTCCTTTAAGGTCAAACCAATGCAGGAACCTTATATCTCTAAAATGCAAAAATCCCGTAACAAATTAATGTTACGGGATTTTTTAATGTGGTCGGTGATAGATGGAGCAGCGAAGAAGCGTCAGCTTCATCTATGAGCAATCTTTTCAAGCGACAGCTTGGTGTCTGAGCAAGTCTTTAAGATCAAGCCAATGCAAGAAAGTTTTTAAAAGCTCTAGAAAAGAAAAAACCCGCTTAACTCATAGAGCTAAGCGGGTTATTCAAATGTGGTCGGTGATAGAAGATTCGAACCTATAAACCAGCCCCTCTGGTCCAACTCTTTATTCGCTTCGCGACGATGCGCCACCAAGCTGCGCTAATCACCGAGTATTTAGAGGTTCAGAAACGAAAAAATCCTGCTTAGCAATAACGCTAAGCAGGATTCTTAAAGGTGGTCGGTGATAGACGGAGCGAAAAAGCGACAGCTTTGTGTCTGAGCAAGTCTTTAAGATCAAGCCAATGCAAGAAAGTTTTTAAAAGCTGTAGAAAAGAAAAAACCCGCTTAACTCATAGAGCTAAGCGGGTTATTCAAATGTGGTCGGTGATAGAAGATTCGAACCTATAAACCAGCCCCTCTGGTCCAACTCTTTATTCGCTTCGCGACGATGCGCCACCAAGCTGCGCTAATCACCGAGTATTTAGAGGTTCAGAAACGAAAAAATCCTGCTTAGCAATAACGCTAAGCAGGATTCTTAAAGGTGGTCGGTGATAGAGGATTCGAACCTCTGACCCTCTGGTCCCAAACCAGATGCGCTACCAAGCTGCGCTAATCACCGAGATATCAATTTTACATCGAGAAAAGATGGGGCGAATGACGGGGTTTGAACCCGCGACAACCGGAATCACAATCCGGGGCTCTACCAACTGAGCTACATCCGCCACTATAAACTAAAGAACTGTATTAATGTTGCAATCCGAAATATGGCGCACCCGACAGGATTCGAACCTGTGGCCTTTGCCTCCGGAGGGCAACGCTCTATCCAGCTGAGCTACGGGTGCTCACGTCTTTAGCGTGGCGCGGATAATACTTAACACTGTAAAAGCTGTCTAGTCTTTTTTGTGTTTTTTTTAAAAATAATGGTTCGCTTGCTTAATAGATGAGCAATTAGACAAAAAATCAAAAAAAATCGGCTTTTTTTGATTAATTACGCTTAATAGTTGAATTCAAGCAGGCTTTCAGTCATTTTCAGATATACTTTCATTAATTGCCTTATAAAGAGTTACAACTATGACTTTAGATCCTACTTTAGATCAAGAACCCAAAATTTATGAACATCCTGTCCCTGACCGCGAGTTTATTTTACAATTTATCGAAAAACACGGTAAACCGATCACTCGCGATGCATTATTTAATGCTTTCTCTCTCAGCAGTGACGAAGAAGCAGAAGGACTAAGACGTCGCTTAAAAGCGATGGAACGTGATGGACAATTAGTCTGGTGTCGCAATGCAACCTATGGTTTGCCTGACAAACTGAACCTTGCTAAAGGTAAAGTTATTGGCCACAAAGATGGATTTGGTTTCTTAAAAACAGAAGAAGAAGGTAAAGACCTATTTTTACCTAATCACCAAATGCGTTTTTTATTCCACGGCGACACTATATTAGCGCAACCCGTAAAAGTAGATTCACGTGGACGTACTGAAGCGCGTTTTGTACGTTTATTAGAAGCTCGCAAAGAAACAATTGTTGGACGCTACTTTGTTGAAGATGGCGTTTCATCTGTTATTCCAGACGATTCTCGTATTAACCAAGAAATCATTATTCAGAAAGAAAACAATGGCGGTGCTCGCCATGGTCAGATAGTGGTAGTAGAAATTTTACAACGTCCTAAAGCGCGTTTTACTGCAACGGGTAAAATAACAGAAGTGCTTGGCCAAGATATGGAACCGGGCATGGAAGTTGAAATTGCGCTTCGTACGCATGACATTCCGCATGAATGGCCTGAAGGTTTAGATAAAGAGCTGGAACCATTTGGTGAGTTTGTGCCTGAAGAAGCTAAAAAAGGTCGTGTAGATCTTCGTGATTTACCATTAGTGACTATTGATGGTGAAGATGCACGTGACTTTGATGATGCAGTATTCTGTCAAAAAGAACCTGGTGGCGGCTGGCGCTTATGGGTTGCGATTGCCGATGTAAGTTATTACGTTCGCAAAGGGACTATTTTAGATAAAGAAGCGATTAATCGCGGTAACTCTGTTTATTTCCCAGACCAAGTAATTCCGATGTTACCTGAAGTGTTATCTAATGGGTTATGTTCTTTAAACCCTCAGGTTGACCGTTTATGTATGGTTAGTGAAATGGTCATTTCTGAAGCAGGTCATTTAACCGACTATAAATTCTATGAAGCGGTAATGAACTCTCACGCTCGATTTACTTACACTAAAGTCGCGTCGATTTTGAAAGGTGACGAAGCATTATGTGAGCAATACAAACCATTAGTGCCTCACTTACAAGAATTAGAACATCTATATAAAGCCTTTAAAAAAGCACGACATATTCGTGGCGGTATGGAATTTGAAACATTAGAGGTACGTTTCTTATTTAATGAAGCACGTAAAATTGATGCGATAGTGCCGTTAGTGCGTAACGATGCGCATAAGATCATCGAAGAATGTATGATCCAAGCAAATGTTGCTTCAGCTCGATTCATCGGCTCTGCTGATGCAGCCGCTTTATTCCGAGTACATGAAACACCTAGCGAAGAAAAACTAGCTAACTTTCGTTCATTCTTAGGTGAATTAGGCTTGAGTTTAGGAGGCGGTGAGAAACCAGCTCCTCGTGACTATGCTGATTTAGCAGAAACCTTTGCTGAACGTGATGATAAAGAGCTATTGCAAACTATGTTGCTGCGCTCAATGAAGCAGGCAGTTTACCAAGATGAAAACTTAGGTCACTTTGGCTTAGCGCTAGAAGAGTACTCACACTTTACTTCACCTATCCGTCGTTACCCTGATTTAATTTTGCACCGAGCAATTAAGTATTTAGTGGCACATCAAGCGAATAACCAATTAAAAGCTAAATGGACTGAAACCGGTGGTTATAACTATCAACATGATGAAGTAAGCCAATTAGGTGAGCATTGTTCAATGACTGAGCGCCGTGCTGATGATGCTACACGTGATGTAGCTGACGCGCTTAAATGTGAATATATGCAAGACCATATAGGCGACACCATGGTTGGTACTATTGCCGCGGTCACTAATTTTGGTTTCTTCGTACGTTTAAATGATATTCACATTGATGGATTAGTACATGTCACAGGTTTAGTGTCTGATTACTACATTTTTGATGCCGGCAAACAAACCTTAAAAGGTGAGCGTACTGGTCGTGTTTACCGCATTGGTGACGTATTAGAAGTTAAAGTACTTTCCGTTAATTTAGACGATAAAAAAATTGATTTTGAATTAGCCGATGAAGCAGTAGCAGGTCAGCGCAAACGTGGTCGTCAACCTGAAGATAAAAAGTTGGATCGTCCTATCGACAAACGTGCTCGTAATAAATCAGCAAGCCAAGATGATCAGCAATCCAACCAAGCAACGGATGATGAATCAGATAAGCAGCCTAAAAAAGCGGTTAAGCGAACAGGTAAAAAACTAACAGAAGAAGAGCTTGCAAAGAGAAAGGCTGCGAACAAGCAAAAGAAAAAACCGCAAAGAAAAGTAGCACAAGGCGAAAAGAATACAGCGTCTTCTAAGAAGAAAAAAACAACGGCAGCCAAAAAAAGTCGTCCTGGGCGTGCAGAACGTACACGTAACAAGGCTAAGAAAGCAGAATAATAACAATCCTGCCTAGGTCGCTAATTTACTTATGGTCAATTAGCGACGATAGAACTTATCCCGATTTAGATATTAAAGATTAGAGAAACAACATGAGTAAAAGTGAAATTATTTACGGTATGCATGCCGTTGATGCACTATTAGAAAAACAACCAGAACGTGTTATTGAAATTTACGCTCTCAAAGGACGTGATGACGAACGTTTAAATGATGTACTTAATAAAGCAAAAGAATGGGGTGTCTCAGTACAATTGATGCAACGTAAAGCATTAGATGACAAATCTGATGGGGAGCAGCACCAAGGTATTATGGCACGTGTAAAAGCAATGAAAGTATTAACTGACAATGATTTAGAGCCTATTTTAGCAGCGTTAGATGTTCCTCCTTTTTTATTGATTTTAGATGGTGTAACCGACCCGCATAATTTGGGCGCTTGTTTACGAAGTGCGGAAGCCGCTGGCGTACACGCAGTGATCATACCTAAAGACAACTCTGCAAGCTTAACACCCGTAGTACGTAAAGTAGCCTGTGGCGCAGCAGAATCGATTCCATTAATTCATGTTACTAACCTAGCGCGCGCGATGCGTGGTTTACAAGACAAAGGGATCTGGATTTACGGTACAGCCGGTGAAGCAGAACAAAGCCTCTACGATTGTAAGCTGCAAAGTGGTATGGCGTTAGCGATGGGAGCAGAAGGTAAAGGGCTACGCCGTTTAACCCGCGAACATTGTGATGAACTGATTAAATTACCAATGGCTGGCGCTGTTTCAAGCTTAAATGTATCCGTTGCAACGGGTATTTGTTTGTTTGAAGTGGTACGCCAACGCCTTTAATTAAGAAGTAAAAACGAATAACAATCAGCGCTAGACAGCCATTACTCGCTGTTTAGCGCTGATTGTTAATTAGAATGCATATTGAAGATTAAACCCCGTCGAAACCTCTTTATTTTCAGTATCCTCAGGTACGTTTTGATTATATTTATAGTCAACATCGAAGATTAAATATAACTGCTGGTAAATTCTATTCTGAGCTTTAAACTCCACACCATAAACACTATTAGAGTGCCCTACTTCAAACACTCCTTGTAACGACACTTGCAAGCTTTCACTCACAATCCTTTCATAATTCAGCCGTGTACGTAATATAAATTCATTAATAGAAACAGCATCTTCATCAGCATTCGGCTCAGCGAATTTATAGCCGGGGCCAAACTCAGTATTAAATTTATGGTTATTTTCATTAAAGAAAATATGCCCGTAACCAACGGTAAAGATATCTTCCTGCTCATAAGATGCAAATTTGCTACGTTTAATATCACTACGTACAAAAACTAAGTTCATTGGGTCTAAATTGTAGTTTCCCTGTAACTGCCAGCGAAGCTTTTGTGCGGTTTCTTCACTATCTTCCGATTCAGACTTAAACTCAATATCACTGTTAATATTGTATTGATCAACTTCGTCATAATCTAAGATTAAACGTCCGCGTAAGTTTTGTGTAATTTGATTATCTTGCTCATATTTAAAACCGAATTCAACAGCACCGGTAAAGCGATCCGGTAACTCTATTATCTCTTCATTTGAATCAACAATATCCGTTTTGATACTGTTATTTTCAATCGCAATATCAATGAAGTCTTGGTCCGCAATAGCATTATTTTCTTCGATGCTCCCCTGACCTACCTTTTTATTTTTGAGTAGATCAGGTTGTTGATCGATGGACGTTTTAATACGATTGATCGGCGAACTTAATAAACTGGCATGTTGTAAACGCTCTTTTTTTAATAGTGCCTTAAGTTGCTTTTCTTGTTGCTGACTTTCTACTAAATATGATTCTTGAATATTAACTTGATTATCTAGCGTCGATATTTTGTCAATCAAACGCTGATTTTCAGCTAATACTTGCTCTAGTTTTTTTTGCTGCAGCTGTTGTTTTAACTTCTCTGCCGCTTGTTGTTGCTCTAACTGCAGTGCTAGTTTGGTCGCCTCTTTTTTTGTCGATAGCGTTGTATTCGCCGAACTATTCGGCTTTGCGCCTGCGACACCAGCATCGCTATTAATGGTTCTGTCGCCCGCATTGCCCAGTGCACCATCAGCTTGAATATTTGTCGCGCCAGCATTCGCACCTATTGTCACTTCAGTAGTAGAAGTGATTGCCTGAGGAGTCATGTATAGCCCAACATTCACACCTAGCACGATAAGGTTAATAATTAAGATATAAAGGAAGGCTGATTTAAGCAAAATTAACTCATTTAAATGATTAGGGAACCGAGGTATTTTAGATTGTTAGTGTATAGATGCAAACAATAAGCAAAAGTTCTCATTAACTTTGTATTTATCTTACTTTTGTTGCTTGCGTAAGTTGTCGCCAAACTGTACAATCTGCCGGCTTAAATCAGCCATCCTTTTTGTTCCTTGCTTCTACTTGGTACGGCTGAGCCAAATTATGAAGCTACTAACCCGTAAGGAGCGATTTTTATATGCGTCATTATGAAATCGTATTTATGGTTCACCCAGATCAGAGTGAACAAGTTAATGGTATGATCGAGCGTTACACTACTTCTATTACAGAAGCAGGTGGTACTGTTCATCGTCTAGAAGATTGGGGTCGTCGTCAACTGGCTTACCCAATTAACAAACTACACAAAGCACACTATGTTCTTATGAATATTGAAGCTGAGCAAACAGTAATCGATGATTTGGAAACTGCTTTCCGTTTCAACGACGCTGTGATCCGCAACATGATCATGCGTACTAAATCTGCTGTAACTGAAGCATCTGTAGTGGCTAAAGCAAAAGAAGAACGTGTTGAACGTGCTCCTCGTGCTCCACGTCCAGATTTTGATGCTGCACCAGCTGCGCCTGCTGCAACAGAAGCAGAAGCATAAGAAACTGAGTGACTGATAACTTTTTGCAACTTACAGGTGTCGTAACTGAAAAGCCGATACATAAAACAAGCCCAAGTGGCATTGAACACTGTAACCTGACGATAGAACATCGCTCAGTGCAAGAAGAAGCTGGATTACCACGCAATACATATTGTTATATGCCTATTGCAACAAGTGGACCATTAGCAAGTCAGTTGAAAAATAAATTATCGAAAGGTATGCAAATTAAAGTAAGTGGTTTTATCACTTATCATCAAAGCAAGAGTAATCTTGGTAAGTTGGTGTTGCATGCTCAGTACATAGAACAAATTTAAGGAACTACCATGGCTCGTTATTTTCGCCGTCGTAAATTCTGTCGATTCACAGCTGAAAAAGTTGTTGAGATTGATTACAAAGACGTTGTTACATTAAAAAATTACATCACTGAAAGTGGTAAAATTGTACCTAGCCGTATTACTGGCACATGTGCAAAATACCAACGCCAACTAGCGCGCGCTATCAAACGTGCACGTTACTTGTCGCTTTTACCTTACACAGATTTACACAAGTAAATAGGAGCTATAGATTATGGAAATTATTCTACAAGATACAGTTGCTAACCTTGGTAAACTTGGCGATAAAGTGAACGTTAAAGCAGGTTACGCACGTAACTTCCTTTTCCCACAGCAAAAAGCTGTTCCAGCAAACAAAGCAAACTTAGAAGCTTTTGAAGCACGTCGTGCTGAATTAGAAGCTAAGCAAGCTGCTAACCTAGCTGCTGCTCAAGCACGTGGTGAAGCTATCTCTGCATTAGAAGCGGTTGTTATCACTTCTAAAGCTGGTGATGCTGGTAAACTATTCGGCTCAATCGGTACGCGTGATATTGCTGATGCAATCACTGCTGCTGGTGTAGCGGTAGCTAAAAGCGAAGTTCGTCTTCCTGAAGGTGCTTTACGTTTAACAGGTTCTTACGAGATCACTGTTACAGTACATTCTGACGTAACTTCAATTGTAAACCTTGAGATTGTTGAAGCTGAGTAATCAGTAACACTATTTTAATGTTTTAAAATACCTGCCTTGAGCAGGTATTTTTTTGTCTAAAATTTGCTTAAGGTACTATTGCCTTAAAGTCTAATTGAGTTAAAAGACAACTTACTAAGGCGCTGTTATCTAGGTACTGCTATCTAAGATGCTATTATCTAAGGTACTATTATCTAAGGTACTACCAAACGATAGCCTGCACCATATACTGATTGGATCATATCTTGTCCTTGGCTAATATCTGCCAGTTTTTTTCTTAACTTTTTAATGTGACTATCAATGGTGCGATTGTTAACAATACGCTCATCTGAGTACATATTTTGCATTAATTGTTGGCGTGTAAAGATACGACCTGGTTGTTTTGCAAGTGATCTAAGCAACTCGAATTCAACGGAAGTAAGCGCAATATCGGAAGCATTAAAACTGACAACCAAACGTTGTGGATCAAGTTTCAAAACAGCTTCGACATTGTCTAAGGTAAACTGCTGACTTCTCCTTAACACCGCCTTTACCCTAGCCACCACTTCTTTAGGGCTAAACGGCTTACAGATGTAATCATCCGCTCCTAACTCTAAGCCTAACAACCTATCAATTTCGTCCACTTTGGCAGTAACCATTAAAATAGGTACATTAGAAAACTGACGGATCTCCCTGCACAGAGTGATACCATCTTTACCTGGTAACATTATATCCAACAAAATCACTGTCGGTTGATGCGCTTTGACCCAACTCAACACTTCATCACCATGATGAATTTGATGCGGCTGATACTCAGTTAATTTGAAGTAATCAGCCAACAAATTAGCTAGCTTAACTTCATCTTCTACAATCAATATTGAACTCGACACGTTTTAACCTTATTAAGTAAATCATTATTAGTCAGTGTAAATGTACACTACCGCAGAATGTAAGATGAATTTAACTTGATTAGTATTGTTGCTTTAATATCATTAACTCAAGGGTAATTCGATAATAATAGCTAATCCACCCAGTGCAGATGTTTGTGCACTGATATGCCCTTGATGTGCAGCAACAATATGAGCGCAGATAGACAAACCAAGACCTGATCCTCCTGTTTTTCGATTCCTGGAATCTTCAACTCGATATAAGTATTCAAATAAATGCAACAAATGTTGTTCAGGTACTCCCACACCATTATCTTCTACAATGACTTTCACTAAGGCCGGAGATGCTTGTTGCTCAACAACCAGCGATATTTTTACTTCGCTTGCTTCGGCATACTTAATACAATTATTGATTAAATTTTCAAACAGTTGACATAAACGAGTGCGATCAGCAAAGACCATTGCAACTGGTGTTTCAATATCGACTTGCAACGTAGTGCCAACAGCCGATAAATAACTACTAAATTTATTCACCTCTGAAGCTAGCCATTGGGATAAATCAATATTGCTTTTGCGATAATGCATACCACCGATATCGGCACTTGTTAACTGGTGTAAATCATCAATAAGAGACTGTAAATGTTTTACTTCATCATTCGCTGAACCTATATTTTTTTTATCCAGCGGACGAACGCCATCTAACATCGCTTCTAACTCACCTCTCAGAATAGACACAGGCGTGCGCAATTCGTGTGATATATTGGCTAGC
The DNA here is from genome assembly GCF_037546855.1 of Vibrio sp. 1-Bac 57. NCBI lineage: Bacteria > Pseudomonadati > Pseudomonadota > Gammaproteobacteria > Vibrionales > Vibrionaceae > Vibrio > Vibrio sp. 1-Bac 57. The sequence goes on from NZ_JALAAC010000010.1 coordinate 139,973, forward strand.
CAACGTTTACGAGCGTCTTCATTTTCATGCAGTGTTAATGCTAACTCATTAAAGTCTCTACTCAATTCACCAAGTTCATCTTTTCTATTTACATCGATATGTTGAATATAATTACCTTGCGTTAATTGATGCATACCAAAAATTATTTTCTTAATCGGCTCAGCAATGTGGCGTGCTAATGGAAAAGTAATTAAGACCACTAAGCCCATGGTCACTAAGGCGATTATCCACAGGTAACTTTTTTGCTGTTGTATGAAATCTAATTCGTAACCATCGATCATTTTATTACGTTGAGGGATCATTAACCAGCCAACATCTTGCTCATTAACCTTGAGTATCAATTTTTTGTAATCAGCCCGCTTAATATAATGCCCAGCAATCAGATTATCCTCATGGTCAAATAAAGCAAAACCTGGCTTTTGCCTTGGGCTAGTAAAATCACTTCTAGACGGAGGCGGCTCACCAAATTCAAGTGGTGGTCGCCGCATTAAGGCTGCACTTTCTATCTCACCATCATTATTTGCAAGGTTCATAATAAGCAAATCACCTAATTTTTTGTGATCACCTTGGATCCCTTTCCAACTGCCCTGTTGTGCATACTCTCGTTCCAGTTCAACGACTAAAGGCTGTAATGCCGCTAGCTGTTTACTGTTAACATACTCAGCGAGACCTTTGCCGATACTCCATTGTATTAACAACATTAAAGCAGCCACAAGTAATAAGCTAAAGCTAAAAAAAACCAGAAAAAGTTTGTTATGAATTTTCATAAGGAAAAACCTCTTATCAACGTGAATAGCGAATACAATACGATCAGATATTAAGCAAATGTTGATCAGTAAAATGGACTATTGTAAGCAACGAGGATGAACAACTATTCAGTAGAATTGTTATCAATTGTAATATTGGGATGAAGCTTATTGGG